>NZ_CAWNHY010000236.1:0-27433 GCF_963874335.1 Vibrio sp. V10_P2A27P122
GTCAGTAAGTAAGCGCGATAAACCTTTGAAAATCCCTGTTCAATGCGTGTGGAACACGCTGCCAGATCGAGCGGAGCGGAGACAACGGTTGCCGCGCTAACGATCGAGTCGTGATTATATTGCGCTAAATAATTAACCAACATATTGCCGCCAAGAGAAATGCCCACCGCCACGATAGGTCGATTCGGGCATTGCTTGCGTATGTATTCGAGCACAAAGCGTGCATCTTCAACTTCACCAGAATGGTAAGCACGTGCCAGATGGTTCGGTTTGCCGCTACAGCCGCGAAAATGCATCATGACCGATAACCACCCCTGCTGTGCGAAGGCGTACATTAAGCCATTGGCATAAGGGCTATGAAAACTGCCTTCTAAGCCATGAAACAAGATAAATAGGGGTTTATTTTGTACTCGCTCTGAGCGCCAATCATCACTCCAAGCAAGGTCTAAAAAATCACCATCAGGTGTAAACAGCGTTTGCCACAGCGGCTCAAAACGTGCGCGTTTGCGCAACAAACGAGGAAGCAGAGTCTGAAGGTGTGGATTTGTTAGTCCAGTAGCAGCGATAAATGGAGTCATAACCATAGCGTATTATTTTTATGAATTGCGACCAGTATACACCGAGCGAGCAATTGATGTAGTTACGGTTTTTGAGAATGAGGCGCCGGGGTTTTAAAAGCGAGATGCAAATGCTCACAGCCAAGCTGGCGACAGTAACGCAGCGTTAATGGTTCACCATGGTTATTCTGCAATGCCAATGCGTTGATACATTCCACAAGGTCAGCTTGCTGCTGCTTTTCAAGCTGCAGCTCAAATTGCAGCGCCTCGCGGTACAGCGTATCTGGCACCATGCTTTTCAAACGTCGTCTTAACTCTCGGTAACTGTGCAGCAGCGCTTCTGAACGACCGATACATTGAGTGACATTTTGCCAGTCAGCATCGGCAACCGTCACTTGTTGCTCATCAAGCCATTTGAGTAGCAGCAATAAGTTGACGTTGCCGTGGAAGTTATTTTGTAAACTTAAGCACGCCTCTTTCACTTCTCGCACGCTGTAGTATTGCAAACTGAATTGCCATAAGCGTTCTAAGGTCAGTGATAATCGTACGTGCTCTTGGCTCATCTTAGCGACTGAATTCCTGCTCTAGTTGTTCGAGTGTCTCTTGTTCCGACATCCATTCCATTTCGATCGCTTCAAGTGCCGATTTACTGCGAGCTTGAAGCGCAATCACTTCGGTAAGTTTAGCTTTGTTTTCGGCTTCATACAGCGAAGTATCAGACAATTGCTCTTCAGTTTGCGCCAGTGCCGCGTTCAATGTGTCCATTTTCGCTTCGAGTTGTGTCAGTTTTTTGCGAATTGGTGCGGTTTGGATGCGAAATTCCGCTTCTCGGCGCTTTTGATCTTTTTTGGCTGCGGCACTGTTGCTGCTGTCTTTGGCAGGTTGCTGAGATTGAACTTCTCTACGTTCCGCTTTCTGTTGTTCTGTCAGCCACTTGTAGTAGTCGGTCAAATCCCCATCGAAAGGCGCGACTTGACGATCGTGCACCAAGTACAAGTCATCGGTGGTTGCGCGCAGTAGATAGCGATCATGGCTGACGATGACCATCGCGCCTTCAAAGGTTTGCAGGGCAAACGTTAGGGCTTGACGCATATCCAAGTCTAAGTGGTTGGTGGGTTCATCAAGCAGCAGCAAGTTCGGTTTTTGCCACACAATTAGCGCAAGCACTAAGCGAGCCTTTTCACCCCCGGAAAACGGAGCGATTTTTTCTAGCGCTTTGTCGCCTTGGAAACCAAAGCTACCCAGATAATTACGCAGCTCAAGTTCGTTTTTATCTGGGGCGATTTGCATCATGTGCTGCAGAGGGGTCTCTTCTGGATGCAGTGTTTCTAACTGATGCTGGGCAAAGTAACCAATTTTTACACCTTGCGAATAAGTGAGATCGCCGCCTTGCGGTTTTAACTCACCGGAGAGCAATTTAATTAATGTTGATTTACCCGCACCGTTACGCCCGAGTAATCCAATACGGCTTCCCGGTACAAGGTTGAGGCGAATTTTTTCTAAAATTAAACGTTCACCATACCCGGCGTAGACTTCGTCCATCATCATGATTGGGTTAGGCAGTGCTGAAGGCTCTCGAAATTCGAAATTAAATGGGTTATCAAATTGAGCTGGCAGCACTTTTTCCATTCGTTCCAACGCTTTGATACGACTTTGTGCTTGGCGAGCTTTGGAGGCCTTGTAGCGGAAACGGTCGATGTAGCTTTGCATGTGCACCATCTGCTTTTGCTGCTTCTGGTACATGGCTTGCTGCAAGATCAGTTTTTGCGCCCGTTGATTTTCAAACGATGAGTAGTTTCCGGTGTATTCATTCATGGTTTGATTTTCGATATGGATGATGCGTCCGACGATCGGATCAAGAAAATCGCGGTCATGGGAAATCAAGATCAAGGTGCCGGGATAGTTTTGTAACCAACGTTCAAGCCACATGACGGCGTCCAAATCCAAGTGGTTGGTTGGTTCATCAAGCAGCAGTAAATCCGAGCGGCACAACAGCGCTTGCGCTAAGTTTAAGCGCATCCGCCAACCACCCGAAAATTGCGTTAAACTCCATCCCATCTGCTCTTGGCTAAACCCCAAACCATCAAGCAGTTCAGAAGCGCGGGCGCGAATACTGTATCCGCCGATGGTTTCAATTTTTCCATGCAGCTCTGCAACCAAGGTTCCTTGGTCTGCCTCTTCAGCAACGCTGAGGCGTCGTTCTAATTCACGATATTCACGATCGCCATCGATGACATATTCAATCGCATTGCGATCAAGAGCCGGAGTTTCTTGGGCAACCCAAGCCAGTTCCCAATGAGCTGGTTTACTGAAGGAGCCAGCGTCAATAGATAGCTCATCTTTGAGTAGGGCAAAGAGCGTTGATTTGCCACACCCATTTTTGCCTACTAGGCCAACTTTATCGCCCGGCTGGATAGTTGCAGAGGCCTTTTCAAGGAGCGGTTTACCGCCGCGCAGTAATTGAATATCAGAGAAGGTAATCATAAAAATCTATTTTTCATATCGAGACGTTATCGCGTGGAATAGTAGGGGCAATAAGGATAAATGTCGATCATTATGCAAATTGCGTTATTATGCTTAATAACATATTGATAACTATTGGGAGCGCAGACAAAAATGTCCACCACCGTCATGCCTGACCAAATTACACCTAAAATATTGGTGATTTATGCGCATCCTGAGCCATTAAACTCCATCGCCAATCAAACCATGCTGCTCAATATTGCGTCACTTTCCCACGTCACAGTGCATGACTTGTATGCAACCTATCCCGATTTTTTTATCGATGTGCACGCAGAGCAGCAAAAACTACTTGAGCATGATGTGATTGTGTTTCAACACCCTCTTTATATGTATTCCTGCCCAGCGCTACTCAAAGAGTGGTTTGATCGCGTGCTTGCCAAAGGGTTTGCCTTCGGCGGACAGACGGCGTTGCATGGTAAATACTGGCGTAGCGTCATCACCACGGGCGGAAAAAAAGAAGCGTTTGATGAGCGGGGCTACAACAAATACCCACTGGATCAAATTCTCCAACCATTTGAATTAACCGCGGCTCTGTGTTGTATGAACTGGATGGAACCGTTAGTTCTCTACTGGTCACGTAATGTGAGTGATATGGAGCGCTATCAACACGCTGAGCATTATCGACACTGGTTGCAACACCCACTGGCCACACAAGGAGAGCTTGATGGCGTTAAGCGGTGATTTTTTACAAAGCAGCGTGGTGTTTTTAACCGCGGCTGTGGTGGCCGTACCGATTGCTCAGCGTGCAGGGTTGGGTTCGGTGCTCGGCTATTTGTTAGCGGGTGTAGCCATAGGCCCTTGGGGGCTGGGTTTAATCAGTGATGTGCAAGCCATATTACACTTTGCTGAATTTGGCGTGGTGCTGCTGTTGTTTCTGATTGGGCTGGAATTAAACCCCAAAAAATTGTGGCAGATGCGTGGGCCGATCCTTGGTTTGGGTGGCGCGCAGGTGGTGGTAAGTACCTTAGTCATTGCCAGTATTGCTTATCTATTAGGCGTTAACTGGCAGAGTAGTTTAGTGATTGGTATGGGCCTTGCGCTCTCTTCGACAGCAATCGCATTACGCGTAATTGAAGAGCAAGGGCTAACGCGCAGTGAAGCTGGCCAGTCTGGTTTTGCGGTACTGCTTTTTCAAGATATCGCTGTCATCCCGATGTTGGCCTTTTTGCCTTTACTGGCAGGCAACGCCGGTGGAAGCTGGTTAGATGTGACTTGGATGTTGGGTGGCATTACCGCTTTGCTGGTCGGGGGGCATTTTCTATTGAGCCCGCTGTTTCGTTATATTGTGACCAGTGGTGTGCGTGAACTTTTTACCGTTGCTGCCTTGCTGTTGGTGATTGGGATTGCACTGTTAATGCAGCAGCTTGGCTTGTCAATGGCACTCGGTACTTTCCTTGCTGGCGTGTTGCTGGCAGAAAGTGAATTTCGCCATGAACTTGAGATCGCGATTGAACCGTTTAAAGGGTTATTGCTCGGGCTATTTTTTATTGCCGTTGGAATGGCGGTTAATTTGGGCTTATTGGCGCAAGCGCCGCTGCAAGTGTTGGCGGCTGTATTAGGTCTAGTGGTGCTGAAAGGAGGAATCCTTTATCTCCTCGCACGTTTATCGGGTACGCGTTCTAAAGCGCGCAGCAAAATGGCGGCGATCCTCAGCCAAGGCGGCGAGTTCGCGTTCGTGATTTTTACTGCGGCAAGCGCGCAGGGCGTGCTATCACCGGATCAAGTGGCCTTTTTGCTCGTTGTGGTCAGTCTGTCGATGGTCACCACACCTTTATTACTGATGATTCAGGACAAATGGTTTGCGCGAAAATTGAACCTCAGCAGTGACGATGAGATGCATTCCGATGTCGTCAATAAACAGCCGCAAATTATCATTGCGGGTTTTGGGCGTTTTGGGCAAATTGTAGGGCGTTTGATGTACGCCAATAAGATTAAAATTACCGTATTAGAAAGCGATGCCAGTCAAATTAAATTATTGAGAGAGTACGGTTATAACGTTTTTTATGGTGATGCGACTCAACTTGAACTGTTGCGCGCCGCGGGTGCAGAAGAAGCTGAGGCGATTGTTATCTGTACTGATGCGCCCGATGAAGTGATGAAAATTGTCGAGCTTTGTCAGCACCATTTCCCGCAGTTAAAGATCTTAGCTCGCGCTCGTAGCCGGGTAGAGGCGTATCAGTTACTCAGCCATGGGGTCGATAAATACTCGCGGGAAACTTTCTTAGGCGCTTTGGACCTCGGCCGACAAGTACTGGTCGAATTGGGCATGCACCCTTACCAAGCCAAGCGCGCCGAAGCACATTTTAGAAAACTCGATAATGCGATGCTCAAAGAGCTGCTACCGCAACATAACCAAGACAAACAACTCGCACTGCGCGCCAAAGAGGCACGTAAAGAGCTGGAAGAAATATTTGGGCGTGAAATGGATAATGATCGCCAATCTCGTCATTATTGGGAAAAATAACGCCAATCAATATTCAGTTGTAGGATGTAACGTGAAACAGAAAAAACGCTTTATTGCCGGTGCAAAGTGCCCAAGTTGTCAGTCACAAGATACTCTGCGCTGGTGGGTTGAAAACAACATAGAGCTCGTTGAGTGTGTCGAGTGCGACTACCATGAACAGCGAAAGCCCAAATCTGTAGAAAAAAGTGAACATGCTCGGCAAGAGATGATCGGGATTTTTAAACCAGAATAATTGAGTTTCTGGAATAGATCTTCATAATACGCCTCATACCGATCGATTTCTTAGGTTTGAAGATGACAACCTAGGAACAAACCTCCTTGGAGTTGTTATGAAAATTGAAAAGAACGTGGTTGTAAGCCTAGCCTACCAATTAGTATTGGAAGATGGTGCAGTCGTAGACCAATCAACAGTTGATGCACCACTAGATTACCTTCACGGTCACAACAATCTAATCACTGGCCTTGAAAATGAGTTAGAAGGAAAAGTTGTGGGCGATAAGTTCACAGCAACTATCGCTCCTGAAGAAGCGTACGGTGAATACAACGATGAGCTTGTACAACGTGTACCTGCTGAAGTTTTCCAAGGCGTTGATGAAATTGAAGTGGGTATGCGTTTTCTAGCGGATACTGACCAAGGCCAAATTCCAGTTGAAATCACGGAAGTGGATGGTGACGAAGTGGTAGTTGATGGTAACCACATGTTGGCTGGCCAAACATTAACGTTTGATGTAGAAGTCGTTGCGATTCGCGCTGCAACTGAAGAAGAGATCCAACATGGTCACATTCACCAAGCTGGTGGCTGTGGACATGGCCACGATCATGACCACGATCATGATCATGAAGGTGGTTGCTGTGGTGGTGAAGGCCATGACCATGGTGAGAAAAAAGAAGGTTGTTGCGGTGGCGGCAGCTGCGGTTCACATTAATCATTTTTTGGTTGGTAGTGCCAAAGTAGGCAGTAATAACCGACTGATACAATGAAATGGAAAGCGTTAATCGTCATGCGATTAGCGCTTTTTTGTTGCTTGTTAATTATTACAGTACTCACTTGCCGCCTACCTGCAACTTCAAGTTATTTGGGTATAGTTAATGTGTAGAACAGAAGTGTATTGCCTCTCAATTTATTAAGTTAAGGAATTCTCATGTCACAACCTTTTGCTATAGCAATTCATGGCGGCGCTGGAACCATCATTCGTCAACAAATGAGCGAATCATTAAAGCGCGATATTTTGAACACGCTAGAAAGTGCTGTCCGAGCGGGGCATCAAGTACTGGCACAAGGTGGTGATGCACTGGATGCGGTGGTTGAGGCTGTGAAAATACTTGAGGACTCTCCGTTGTTTAACGCAGGAAAAGGTTCGGTGTTAACGCATCAAGAGATGGTGGAGATGGACGCCTCTGCCATGCATGGCAAAATGATGGACGCAGGCGCGGTCGCTGGGGTTCGGCACATTAAAAACCCAGTGCAGCTCGCGCGTGATGTAATGAAGCACAGTGATCATGTGTTGTTGATTGGTGAGGGCGCAGAAGCGTTTGCTTTTACTCAAGGGCATCAATATACAGAACAAGATTACTTTTTTACTGAGCGTCGTTATGAACAGTTGCTAGCGATGAAAAGCAACAATCAATTTGCTTTGTCGGAATCAAAATTCCCAGATGACAAGAAATTTGGCACTGTTGGCGCAGTTGCATTGGATAAACAAGGCAACCTTGCGTCTGCTACTAGTACCGGTGGCATCACGAATAAAAAATTTGGTCGCGTCGGCGATTCTCCTATCATAGGGGCAGGAACGGTGGCTGAAAATGGTAATGTGGCGGTATCGACAACGGGCATGGGGGAATATTTCATTCGTAAAATGGTTGCCAGTGACGTTGCCGCTCGCATGCGTTATTTAAAAGAAGATGTTCATACCGCATGTGAAACCATTATTCAGGGTGAACTTAAAACGCTCGGTGGTGAGGGTGGATTGATCGCCATTGATGCGCAAGGCGACATTCATTTTGCAATGAACAGTTCCGGTATGTACCGTGCTTGTGTTGATCGTCAAGGAGAGCTGATCGTAAAAATATATTCGGATGAGTAACTTACGCGCCTAATAACTGAATCATTTATTAAGTTATATTTTTATGACATTTTCGTGTTTAAAAAAGGACTGCAAGGAAAAGGATTCGGTGCTAGAATCCTTTTTTAACTAGCAATCAGACTTGGAAAGATGGGAAATAACGTAGTCGTTCTAGGCACCCAATGGGGTGACGAAGGCAAAGGTAAAATCGTAGACCTTTTAACTGAAGATGCAAAATACGTGGTTCGCTACCAAGGCGGCCATAATGCAGGCCACACTTTGGTCATTGACGGTGAAAAAACCGTTCTTCATTTAATTCCATCCGGCATTCTTCGCAATAAAGTGAAATGCATCATCGGCAACGGTGTTGTGCTTTCACCTGACGCACTAATCAATGAAATGAAGCCTCTAGAAGAGCGTGGTATTCCAGTCCGCGAACGTCTTTTCATTTCTGAAGCTTGCCCACTTATTCTTCCTTACCACATTGCGCTTGACCAAGCTCGTGAAACGGCTCGTGGTAAAAAAGCAATTGGTACGACAGGTCGTGGTATCGGTCCTGCTTATGAAGACAAAGTGGCTCGTCGTGGTTTACGCGTTGGTGACTTGTTCGATATGGCTTCATTTGCAGAAAAGCTAAAAGAAGTGATGGAGTTCCATAACTTCCAACTTGAGCATTTCTACAAAGCTGAACCAGTAAGCTACGAATCCGTACTTGAGCAAGCACAAGGCTATGCTGATTTGTTGACTTCGATGGTGATCGACGTGACCGATGAACTTGATGCAGCGCGTAAGCGTGGCGACAAAATCATGTTCGAAGGTGCGCAAGGTACTATGCTTGATATCGACCACGGTACATACCCATACGTAACGTCTTCTAACACGACTGCTGGTGGTGTTGCTGCAGGTTCTGGTTTCGGCCCTCGTCATCTAGGTTATATTCTAGGTATCGCGAAAGCTTACTGTACTCGCGTTGGTGCAGGTCCATTCCCAACCGAATTGGATGATGAAATCGGTAATCACCTAGGCACGAAAGGCCATGAGTTTGGTGCAACAACAGGCCGTAAGCGCCGTTGTGGTTGGTTTGATGCGGTAGCGATGCGTCGCGCCATTCAAATTAACTCAGTCACAGGCTTCTGCTTGACTAAACTTGACGTACTTGATGGTCTAGAAGAGCTAAAAATCTGTACGGGTTACCAAATGCCAGATGGCTCAATTGCTCAAGTATCACCAATGGCAGCTGACGCTTTTGAAGCGGTAACACCTATTTACGAAACTATGCCTGGTTGGTCTGAAAATACTTTCGGTGCTAAATCAATTGATGCCCTGCCACAAGCGGCGCTTGATTACATCAAACGTATTGAAGAGTTGACTGGTGTACCTGTTGACATCGTTTCTACAGGTCCAGATCGTAACGAAACCATTATCAAGGTTCACCCATTTTCAGTTTAATGGTTGATTGATAAACGTTTTTAAAACCGGCTTTCAGAGCCGGTTTTTTTATACCTGTATTGATGATATTTTGTCCTTGGTGTGGCAATAAATGGCCGAATAACGGCAAATTTTGTCTAAAGAGTTTGCCGCACTGGTCGATAAAGTTATCAAGCCCAGCCCTAGATGAAACTGAGGCTATAATTTTAAGGCTATCGATAGACATAAAGAGTGCAGGTATGAAGCTACGAACGGTAGCAGCTTCATTGTTTTTAGCGCTGACCTCATCCTTGAGTCATGCCAACGTGGCGGAAGTGGGTGAGCCAGTCCCTATTTACACCGAAGCTGAACTAATCAAGTTAATTGAGCAAAATAAACATTTAGAGCAAGTCAAGGCCGACAACTGCCAATTGGTAGAAGATATTGTTGCGCGTGCTACTCGCATCAGCCTGCCTTCCTACGAGTTTTTGTATGGAGATATGCTAGCGTGGGGGGTCTGTGTAGATCAAGATGTCGAACTTGGCTTGTACTATATGGAAAATGCAGCTCATCAAGGTTTACCCGCTGCGTTAGAGCAGCTTGGGCGTTATTATTCGCGTGGTACTTTAGTACAGCAGGATAAAGAGCGAGCTATTCCCTATCTGCGTGAAGCCGCTGCGATGGGCAATATTAATGCTCGTATCCATCTAGCTGAGCTTCTGCTGCGTGATTATGGCAGCCCGCTTGATTATGAAGATGCTTATCGCTGGCTTTATAATTCGGTGACTATCGATCAAAGAATACATTCTCGGATCTCTATGCTCCGGCAGGGGTTAGAGCAGCGAATGCCACAAAATGTGGTTGCGCGAGCCAAGCGCAGAGACACGTTTTGGTAGCCTTCATTAGTGCTTTTTTTATTTCGCCCACACGGTTGGGCGAAGTCATTTCTACGCTTTTCCTCTAACGCATTAGCCTATAATAATCAATACGCTGCTGTAGCTTCTGCCGTGAGTCAGTTATACTCTGGCTATCTCTCCTTGCTTTAGCAGGTCTGCCTATGTCTGAAATTATCAATAACGATCCTTTTGCGGATCGAGAATCTAGCAATTACGAAAATCCAATTCCAAGCCGAGAATTCATCCTCGAATTTCTAACCGAAGCCAATGTACCGATGAATCGTAATGATCTTTTTGAGGCATTGGGTTTGTCTGGTGAAGAGCAATACGAAGGGCTACGCCGTCGTTTGCGTGCGATGGAGCGAGATGGCCAATTGGTATTTACTCGTCGCCAATGCTATGCATTGCCAGAAAAACTGGAAATGATCAAAGGTCACGTAATCGGACATAAAGATGGTCATGGGTGGGTTCGTCCTGATGGCAGCGTTGGCAAAGATAACGATGTTTTGCTACCTCATCACCAAATGCGTACCATTATTCATGGCGACTACGTGCTGGTACAACCGACAGGCACGGATAAAAGAGGCCGTAAAGAAGGGCGTTTGGTCCGAGTGTTGGAAGAACGTAAAACCCAACTTGTTGGGCGTTTCTTCCTCGAAAATGGCTACTCTTATGTCGTGCCCGATGATTCACGCATCACTCAAGACATCTTGATCCCTAATGAGCACAAAGGCGGAGCTCGCATGGGGAACGTGGTGGTGATTGAAATTACCGATCGTGGTGCCAGAGCAAGAGGAATGACAGGCAGGGTTGTTGAAGTACTTGGGGAAAATATGGCTCCCGGTATGGAGACACAAATAGCGATTCGCACTCACCAGATCCCTCATGAGTGGCCGCAAGAAGTATTAAAGCAAGTCGAAAACCTGAGAGAAGAAGTTCCAGAAGAGGCGAAGCAAGGGCGCGTGGATTTGCGTCAATTACCTTTAGTGACTATTGATGGTGAAGACGCGCGTGACTTTGATGATGCGGTGTATTGCGAAGCCAAAAAAGGTGGTGGCTGGCGTCTCTGGGTTGCGATTGCTGACGTAAGTTATTATGTGCGCCCCGACACGGCTCTTGATAAAGAAGCGATCAACCGTGGTAACTCAGTTTACTTCCCATCGCAAGTCGTTCCTATGCTACCGGAAGTACTGTCGAACGGTCTTTGTTCACTTAATCCACAAGTCGACCGTCTATGCATGGTGTGCGAGATGACAGTCTCTGCAACGGGCAAAATTTCGGGTTACAAACATTACGAAGCCGTGATGAACTCTCATGCCCGTTTAACTTACAACAAAGTACACGCCATTCTTGAAGGGGATGAAGAGCTACGCGAACGTTATCAAGCCGTGGTTCCTCATCTTGAAGAACTCTATTCGATGTATAAGGTGCTAAAAGCAGCGCGTGATGAGCGTGGCGGTATCGAATTTGAAACGATTGAAACTAAGTTTATTTTTAATGCTGAGCGTAAAATCGACAGCATTGAACCTGTTGTCCGTAATGATGCGCACAAAATAATCGAAGAGTGCATGATCCTCGCTAATATTGCTTCAGCATCGCTGGTGGAAAAAGCGAAAGAGCCCGCTCTGTACCGTATCCATGAATCACCGGGAGAAGAGCGTTTGACCGGTTTTAGGGATTTCTTAGGCGAGCTTGGTTTGAACTTAGCGGGTGGGCTAGAGCCTTCGCCAACCGATTACGCTAACTTAATGAAACAGATTGGTGAGCGCCAAGACAAAGAGTTGATCCAAACCATGCTACTGCGCTCCATGAAGCAGGCTGTGTATAACGCGGATAACTGTGGTCACTTTGGTTTAGCGCTCAAACGCTATGCGCACTTTACTTCACCTATTCGTCGCTACCCTGATCTCCTATTGCACCGCGCAATTAAATATTTGATTGCCAAAGAATCGGGTAATCACACCGACCGTTGGACAACCACAGGTGGTTATCACTACTCTTTTGATGACATGGACTTCTATGGTCAGCAATGTTCAATGACAGAACGCCGTGCTGATGATGCGACGCGCGAAGTATCTGATTGGCTCAAGTGTGAATACATGCAAGATCATGTAGGCGAAGAGCTTGATGGAGTCATAGCCAACGTGACTGGTTTCGGTTTCTTCGTTCGTTTAACTGAGTTGCACATTGATGGATTGGTCCATATTTCAACGCTAGCGAATGACTACTATCAATTTGATCCCGTGGGACAACGATTGATCGGCGAAAGTTTTGGCAACATCTATCGCTTAGGTGACGCCGTTAAAGTCAAAGTGTTATCCGTCAACTTGGATGATCGTCAAATTGACTTTGAAATCGTGGGCACTAGCCGTAAGCTGCGCGGAGAAGGCAAGACAGCGAAGAAACGTGCAACGGATGCACGAGAGAAAGCACGTGGCAAGAAGGTGACGTCAAGTAAAGGAAAGGCAACTCCTTTAGTTGAAGCGACTAAACGCCCAGATGAAAAAAGTAGTGAAGGCTCAAAACCTGAACGGAAAAAAAGCAAAACAACAAAAGCACGCAAAAAGAAACCCGCGGCCAAAGCAAATAAAGCGCGTGCTAGTAAATAACGATCAATGGGTAAATCATGAGTAACGAATGTATTTATGGTATTCACGCGGTCAGCGCTGTACTTGAAAAAGATCCAGCGCGATTGATAGAAGCGTTTGTACTGAAAGGGCGACAAGATGATCGTCTGCTTCCACTGTTAAATGAACTGCAACATTGCGGTGTCTCTATTCAACAGATGGGACGTAAAACATTGGATGACAAGGCTCAAGGGGCGAATCATCAGGGCATCATTGCTCGTGTAAAACCAGCAAAACAGCTTAATGAGCATGATTTAGAAGCAATCATCGCACAGCATGAACAACCGCTATTACTTGTTTTGGATGGTGTTACCGATCCGCATAATCTCGGCGCATGCTTACGTAACGCCGATGCTGCCGGGGTCGCTGCAGTGATCGTACCAAAAGATAAGTCAGCACCAATGACGGCAACGGTCAGCAAAGTCGCTTGTGGCGCTGCTGAAACTGTGCCTTTAGTACGAGTGACGAATCTTGCACGTACCATGCGCGCCCTTCAAGAACAAGGCGTATGGTTTGTTGGCACTGCCGGTGAGGCGACGCATGACATTTACCAAGCGAAACTGACAGGGCCCCTTGCGATTGTTATGGGCGCTGAAGGGGATGGTATGCGCCGTTTAACGCGCGAAACCTGCGATGATCTGATCAAAATACCGATGGCGGGCACCGTTTCTAGCCTAAACGTATCAGTAGCGGCTGGGATCTGTCTGTTTGAAGCAGTGAGACAGCGCCAAGCTGTATAATTGTGCAACAGGGATAAAAGGATAGGGTCGTGAGTGCTCACCTCATCTTTCTATCCCTTCTATACTTCCTCAGTGAAAGAAGAAATAGATAGTTTATAAGTTTAATTTCTACACAGCGCTTGCATGTGTAATGGTGATCTGTATAATGCACCGCACTGGTTAAATCCAGTTGTGAACCAATGAGCAGTGAGGAGTAAACTGACCTAGCTGTTAGTTTAGTAACGTATACTCAGCTTATGTTCGCAGTTAATACAATTAGCTCTGTTGCGTTTAGTAATAGATTAAAGTTAATCGAAAATTAACTGACAATGTGCCTAATTTTGGCACTACGGTTTCACATAAATCAATCGGCATTCTCTCGTTTTAACGAGTTTGAGTGGCGATATTGTTTGTGTAATTTTTAATTATTGGAGCTCTGTCTCATGCAGAACCAACGTATCCGTATCCGCCTAAAAGCGTTCGATTACAAACTAATCGATGCTTCTACAGCGGAAATCGTTGAAACAGCTAAGCGTACCGGCGCACAGGTTCGTGGTCCTATTCCACTTCCTACTCGTAAAGAGCGTTTCACTGTTCTTATCTCTCCACACGTCAACAAAGATGCTCGTGATCAGTACGAAATTCGTACTCACAAACGTCTAATCGACATCGTTGAGCCAACAGATAAAACTGTTGATGCACTGATGCGCCTAGATCTAGCTGCTGGCGTTGACGTACAAATCAGCCTAGGTTAAGGGAGATTAGAAGAATGATTGGTCTAGTCGGACGTAAAGTGGGTATGACCCGCGTATTTACTGAAGAAGGCGTTTCTATCCCAGTAACTGTTGTTGAGGTTGAAGCAAACCGTATTTCTCAAGTGAAAACTCTTGAGACTGACGGCTATGCAGCAATCCAGGTAACTACTGGTACTAAGAAAGCCAACCGTGTAACTAAACCAGAAGCTGGTCACTTTGCGAAAGCAGGTGTAGAAGCTGGTCGCGGTCTTTGGGAATTCCGTTTAGAAAACGGCGAAGAGTTTGAAGTTGGCACTGAGCTAAATGTAGAACTTTTCAACGAAGTTAAAAAAGTAGACGTTACTGGTACATCTAAAGGTAAAGGTTTCCAAGGTGCTGTTAAGCGCTGGAATTTCCGTACCCAAGATATGACTCACGGTAACTCTTTGTCTCACCGTGCACCGGGTTCAATTGGCCAATGTCAAACTCCAGGTCGCGTGTTCAAAGGCAAAAAAATGGCAGGTCACATGGGTGCTGAGCGTGTAACGACTCAAAACCTAGAGATCGTACGTGTTGACGCTGAGCGCAATCTGCTTCTTATTAAAGGTGCAGTACCAGGTGCAACTGGCGCTAACGTGATCGTCAAACCAGCTATTAAAGCATAACGTCTAGGAGTAAGTAATGGAATTGATGGTTAAAGGTGCTAACGCACTAACTGTTTCCGAAACTACTTTCGGACGTGAGTTCAACGAAGCCCTTGTACATCAAGTAGTTGTTGCGTATGCAGCAGGTGCTCGTCAAGGTACTCGTGCTCAAAAGACACGTTCAGAAGTTTCTGGCGGTGGCGCTAAGCCATGGCGTCAAAAAGGTACTGGCCGTGCACGTGCTGGTACAATTCGTAGCCCAATCTGGCGTACAGGTGGTGTTACTTTTGCTGCGAAACCACAAGATCACAGCCAAAAAGTAAACAAAAAAATGTACCGTGGTGCTATGAAGAGCATTCTTTCTGAACTAGTTCGTCAAGAGCGTTTAATCGTTGTTGATAACTTCTCAGTAGAAGTACCAAAAACTAAAGAGCTATTAGCTAAGCTTAAAGAACTTGAGCTTAACGATGTACTCATCGTTACTGGCGAAGTAGACGAGAATCTATTCTTAGCTGCTCGCAACCTATATAAAGTTGACGCACGTGACGTAGCGGGTCTTGACCCAGTTAGCCTAATTGCGTTTGACAAGGTTCTAATGACTGCAGAAGCAGTTAAGCAAGTTGAGGAGATGCTGGCATGATCAGTGAAGAGCGTCTACTAAAAGTTCTACGTGCACCGCACATCTCTGAAAAAGCAACTATGACTGCTGAGAAAGCGAACACTATCGTTTTCAAAGTAGCAAAAGATGCAACTAAGAAAGAGATCAAAGCAGCTGTAGAAAAGCTATTTGAAGTTGAAGTTAAGTCTGTAAATACTCTTATCACTAAGGGTAAGACCAAACGTCAAGGTCTACGCCAAGGTCGCCGCAGCGACGTTAAAAAAGCGTATGTGACTTTGAAAGAAGGTCAAGATCTTGACTTTGTTGGCGGCGCGGAATAACAGGAGTAGTTGAATAATGGCTATTGTTAAATGTAAGCCGACTTCCCCTGGTCGTCGTCACGTCGTTAAAGTTGTTAACGCTGACCTACACAAGGGTAAGCCATACGCACCTCTTCTAGAGAAAAACTCTAAGAATGGTGGTCGTAACAACAACGGTCGTATCACAGTACGTCATATCGGTGGTGGTCATAAGCAACACTATCGTTTGGTTGACTTCAAACGTACTAAAGATGGCATCCCAGCGAAAGTTGAGCGTCTAGAATACGATCCAAACCGTAGCGCAAATATCGCTCTAGTTCTGTACGCAGACGGCGAGCGTCGTTACATTATCGCACCTAAAGGTGTTCAAGCTGGTGATACAATCCAGTCTGGTGTTGATGCGCCAATTAAAGCAGGTAACACTCTGCCAATGCGCAACATCCCAGTGGGTTCTACTATTCACTGTGTTGAACTTAAGCCTGGTAAAGGTGCACAGCTAGCTCGTTCGGCTGGTGCATATGCTCAACTTGTCGCTCGCGACGGTACTTATGCAACTATCCGCCTACGTTCTGGTGAAATGCGCAAAGTACTTTCTGAAGGCCGTGCAACAATCGGTGAAGTTGGTAACTCTGAGCACATGCTACGTGAACTAGGTAAAGCTGGTGCTTCACGCTGGCGCGGCGTACGTCCAACTGTACGTGGTGTAGTAATGAACCCGGTTGACCACCCACACGGTGGTGGTGAAGGCCGCACTTCTGGTGGTCGTCACCCAGTATCTCCTTGGGGTATGCCTACTAAGGGCTTCAAGACTCGTAGCAACAAACGCACCGACAAGTACATCGTACGTCGTCGTAATAAGTAATCTATATAAGAGGATAAGCCATGCCACGTTCTCTCAAGAAAGGTCCATTTATTGACCTACACTTGCTGAAGAAGGTAGAGAAAGCGGTGGAAAGCGGAGACAAAAAGCCTATTAAGACTTGGTCCCGTCGTTCAATGATCATTCCATCAATGATTGGTTTGACCATCGCTGTCCATAATGGTCGTCAGCACGTTCCAGTATTTGTCACTGATGAAATGATCGGTCACAAACTGGGCGAATTCGCACCAACTCGTACTTACCGTGGTCACGCTGCGGATAAGAAAGCTAAGAAGCGCTAAGGAGTAAATGATGGAAGCTATTGCTAAACATAACTTTGCTCGCATTTCTCCTCAGAAAGCTCGCTTAGTTGCAGATCTAATCCGTGGTAAATCTGTGGATCAGGCTCTTGAAATCCTAACTTTCAGCAACAAAAAAGCGGCTGTATTAGTTAAGAAAGTTCTAGAGTCAGCTATCGCTAACGCAGAACACAACGAAGGTGCAGATATCGACGATCTTAATGTCGCTAAAATCTTCGTAGATGAGGGCCCGGTCATGAAGCGTATTATGCCTCGTGCAAAAGGCCGTGCGGATCGTATCTTGAAGCGTTCAAGCCACATCACTGTTGTTGTAGCAGACCGCTAAGAGACTAGGAGAGTAAGCAATGGGTCAGAAAGTACATCCTAATGGTATTCGTCTTGGCATCGTTAAGCCTTGGAATGCTACATGGTTTGCTAACACCAAAGATTTCGCTGACAACCTAGACGGCGACTTCAAGGTACGTCAGTTCCTTACTAAGGAACTTTCAAAAGCGTCTCTATCACGCATCGTTATCGAGCGTCCTGCTAAGAGCATTCGTGTGACTATCCACACTGCTCGCCCAGGCGTTGTTATCGGTAAGAAAGGTGAAGACGTTGAGAAGCTACGCGCAGCTGTAGCTAAAATTGCAGGTGTACCAGCGCAAATTAACATCGCTGAAGTACGTAAGCCTGAGCTAGACGGCCAATTAGTGGCTGATAGCATCGCGTCTCAACTAGAGCGTCGCGTTATGTTCCGTCGTGCTATGAAGCGTGCGGTACAAAATGCTATGCGTCTAGGCGCTAAAGGTATCAAAGTGGAAGTAAGCGGTCGTCTTGGCGGCGCTGAAATTGCACGTTCTGAGTGGTACCGTGAAGGCCGTGTGCCTCTACACACTCTACGTGCTGACATTGATTACGCAACTTCTTCGGCTCACACTCAATACGGTGTGATCGGCGTTAAAGTTTGGATCTTCAAGGGTGAAATCCTTGGTGGTATGCCAGCTGCAAACGCTGTTGAGCCAAAGGCTGACAAGCCTAAGAAGCAGCGTAAAGGCCGTAAGTAAGGAGTCGACTGATGCTACAACCTAAACGCACTAAGTTCCGTAAGGTTCATACTGGTCGCAACCGCGGTCTAGCTAAAGGTACTGACGTAAGCTTCGGTACATTTGGTCTTAAAGCCGTTGGACGTGGTCGTCTAACTGCTCGTCAGATCGAAGCGGCACGTCGTGCAATGACACGTCACGTTAAGCGTCAAGGTAAAATCTGGATCCGTGTGTTCCCAGATAAGCCAATCACTGAAAAACCACTAGAAGTTCGTCAAGGTAAGGGTAAAGGTAACGTTGAGTACTGGGTAGCCCAAATCCAACCTGGTAAGGTTATGTACGAAATGGACGGTGTACCTGAAGAATTGGCACGTGAAGCGTTCCGCCTAGCGGCTCGTAAACTGCCATTCAAAACTACATTCGTAATTAAACAGGTGATGTGATGAAAGCACTAGATCTACGCGCAAAAAGCGCTGAAGAGCTTAACGCTGAGCTACTGAATTTGCTACGTGAACAGTTCAACTTGCGCATGCAAGCTGCAACTGGTCAACTACAGCAAACTCATACTTTGAAAGCTGTACGCCGTGATATCGCACGCGTTAAAACTGTTTTGACTGAGAAGGCAGGCGAATAATGAGCGACAAAATTCGTACTCAACTAGGTCGTGTTATTAGTGACAAGATGGATAAATCTATCACTGTTGCTATCGAGCGCATGGTGAAACACCCAATTTACGGTAAATTCGTAAAGCGTACGACTAAAGTACACGCACATGACGAAAACAACGAGTGTGGCCTAGGCGATACCGTTGAGATTCGTGAGTGTCGTCCTCTGTCTAAGACTAAGTCTTGGACATTGGTTAAAGTTATAGAAAAAGCGAAGATGTAATCATCGTTATTCTATGATTTTAAACGGCTCCAAAGTTTTTTTGGAGCCGTTTATTTTTTGTCTACCCAATCTTAGGAAAGGGTGGTACAATTCGCGTCCCTTTTAAAGAGGCAGCCCGACCCGAGAGGGTCTAGTTTTAATATTTAGCGGAGCACTAACAATGATCCAAATGCAAAGTACACTTGATGCAGCTGATAACTCAGGCGCGCGCAAGGTAATGTGTATTAAGGTTCTGGGTGGCTCTCACCGCCGTTATGCACATATCGGTGACATCATCAAAGTTACAGTGAAGGAAGCAATTCCTCGCGGTAAAGTTAAAAAAGGTGATGTACTGAAGGCGGTGGTAGTTCGCACCCGTAAAGGCGTACGTCGTCCAGACGGTTCTGTCATTCGCTTCGACCGTAATGCTTGCGTATTGTTGAACAATAATACAGAGCAACCTATCGGTACACGTATCTTTGGTCCAGTGACTCGTGAACTTCGCAATGCGAAATTTATGAAAATCGTGTCACTAGCACCTGAAGTTCTGTAAGGAGCGGCACACATGGCAGCTAAAATCCGTCGTAATGACGAAGTAATCGTTCTTGCTGGTAAAGATAAAGGCAAGAAAGGTAAAGTAACTAAGGTTCTCGTAACTGGTAAAGTTATCGTTGAAGGTATCAACCTTGTTAAGAAACACCAAAAGCCGGTTCCGGCTCTAGGTCAACAAGGTGGCATCGTTGAACAAGAAGCAGCTATTGATGCTTCTAACGTTGCAATCTTTAACGCAGCAACTGGTAAAGCGGACCGTATCGGTTTCCGTTTTGAAGACGGCAAAAAAGTTCGTTTCTTCAAATCTAACGGTGAAATCGTTTCTAACTAATTAGAAGTAATTTGGAGTTCTACTATGGCGAAACTGCATGATTACTACAAGTCGTCTGTAGTGACTGAACTGACCAAACAGTTCGGTTACACAAGCGTCATGCAAGTCCCTAGGATTGATAAAATCACCCTAAACATGGGCGTTGGTGAAGCTATCAACGATAAGAAACTATTAGAAAATGCAGCAGCTGATATGGCTACGATCTCTGGTCAAAAACCACTGATCACTAAAGCTCGTAAATCTGTTGCAGGTTTCAAAATTCGTGAAGGCTACCCAATTGGTTGTAAAGTAACCTTGCGTGGCGAACGTATGTGGGATTTTTTAGAGCGTTTAATCTCTATTGCACTTCCACGTGTACGTGACTTCCGTGGTGTTAGCGCTAAGTCTTTTGACGGACGCGGTAACTACAGCATGGGCGTTCGCGAGCAAATCATCTTCCCAGAAATCGACTACGATAAAGTCGATCGTGTACGCGGTCTTGATATCACTATCACGACTTCTGCTGGTACCGATGAGGAAGGCCGTGCTCTGCTGGCTGCCTTTAACTTCCCATTCCGTAAGTAAGGTGAAGGGTTACTGTTATGGCTAAACAATCAATGAAAGCACGTGAAGTAAAACGTGCAAAGCTAGTAGCTAAGTTCGCAGAAAAGCGTGCAATGCTAAAAGCTACCATCAGCGATGTAAACGCATCTGAAGAAGATCGTTGGAACGCAGTTCTTAAACTGCAAGCTCTTCCACGTGATTCAAGTGCTTCACGTCAGCGCAACCGTTGCAACCAAACTGGTCGTCCACACGGTTTCCTACGTAAGTTCGGTCTAAGCCGCATCAAAGTTCGCGAAGCTTGCATGAAAGGCGAGATTCCTGGACTTCGTAAGGCTAGCTGGTAATTGCCACTTAATCATTTGGAGTAAATCTTATGAGCATGCAAGATCCGATTTCGGATATGCTGACCCGCATTCGTAACGGTCAGGCAGCAAATAAAGTTGCTGTAAAAATGCCTTCTTCAAAGCTTAAAGTTGCAATTGCTGCACTGCTAAAAGCTGAAGGTTATATCGCAGATTTCGCTGTTGAAGGCGAAGTAAAACCTGAGCTAGAAGTTACTCTTAAGTACTTCCAAGCTAAACCAGTAATCGAGCAAATCCAACGTGTTTCACGTCCTGGTCTACGCGTTTATAAGAAAAAAGACGCGTTACCAACAGTGATGGGCGGTATGGGTGTTGCTGTGGTGTCCACTTCCAAGGGTCTGATGTCTGACCGTGCTGCTCGCAAAGCAGGTCTTGGCGGTGAAATCATTTGCTACGTAGCGTAAGGAGTAGGATATGTCTCGTGTTGCTAAAGCACCTGTCGCTATTCCAGCTGGCGTAGAGGTGAAACTAAACGGCCAAGAAATCACTGTAAAAGGTGGTAAAGGTGAGCTGACTCGCGTCCTGAATAAAGGCGTAGTTATTGCACAGGAAGAAAACAACCTTACTTTCGGTCCTCGTGAAGGTGTTGCTAACGCTTGGGCACAAGCAGGTACTGCTCGTGCACTAGTAAACAACATGGTTGTTGGTGTTACTGCAGGCTTTACTAAGAAGCTTGTTCTTAAAGGTGTTGGTTACCGTGCTGCTATTAAAGGCAACTCAGTAAGTCTTACTTTAGGCTTCTCACACCCTGTAGAGCATGAACTACCAGCGGGTATCAATGCTGAATGTCCTAGCCAAACTGAAATTGTCCTAACTGGTTGCGATAAGCAAGTAGTGGGTCAAGTTGCGGCTGACATCCGTTCTTACCGTGAGCCAGAACCTTATAAAGGTAAAGGCGTCCGTTACGCAGATGAAAATGTGCGTAGTAAAGAAGCTAAGAAGAAGTAAGGTAACACTATGGATAAGAAAGCATCTCGCATCCGTCGTGCTACACGCGCACGTCGTAAGATTGCTGAACTGGGTGCAACTCGCCTAGTAGTACACCGTACTCCTCGTCACGTGTACGCTCAGGTTATCGCATCAAACGGCTCTGAGGTTATCGCAGCAGCTTCTACTGTAGAAAAAGCGATCCGTGAGCTAGTTAAGAACACCGGTAACGTAGACGCAGCTAAAGCGGTAGGTAAAGCTATTGCAGAACGCGCTCTTGAAAAAGGCGTATCAGCTGTTGCGTTTGATCGTTCTGGTTTCCAATACCACGGTCGAGTAGCGGCGCTAGCAGAATCTGCTCGCGAAGCTGGTCTGAAATTCTAAGGTAGGGTTGGAAGATGGCTAAAGAACAACAACAAGCTAGTGATTTGCAAGAAAAATTAATCGCAGTTAACCGTGTTTCTAAAACGGTTAAAGGTGGTCGAATCATGAGCTTTACTGCACTAACTGTAGTTGGTGACGGTAATGGTCGCGTAGGTTTCGGATACGGCAAAGCTCGTGAAGTACCTGCAGCGATTCAAAAAGCAATGGAAAAAGCGCGTCGTAACATGGTTACTATCGCTCTTAACGAAGGCACTCTTCACCACGCGGTGAAAGGTCGTCACTCGGGCTCTAAAGTTTACATGCAGCCAGCTGCAGAAGGTACAGGTGTTATCGCCGGTGGTGCGATGCGTGCTGTACTAGAAGTTGCCGGTGTACATAACGTACTTGCGAAAGCGTACGGTTCTACTAACCCAATCAACGTTGTTCGTGCAACAGTTGCTGGTCTAGTAGATGTGAAGTCACCAGAAATGGTTGCAGCTAAACGTGGTCTCACTGTTGAAGCGATTTCGGAGTAAGCACCATGGCAACTATTAAAGTAACTCAAACTAAAAGCTCAATTGGTCGTCTACCAAAGCACAAAGCTACTTTGCGTGGTCTAGGCCTTCGTCGTATCAACCATACAGTAGAACTTGAAGATACACCGTGTGTACGCGGTATGATCAACAAGGTTTACTACATGGTTAAAGTTGAGGAGTAATCAGAATGCGTTTGAATACTCTATCACCGGCTGCTGGTTCTAAGCACGCTCCTAAGCGTCTAGGCCGTGGTATCGGTTCTGGCCTTGGTAAAACAGGTGGCCGCGGTCACAAAGGTCAAAAGTCACGTTCTGGCGGTACAGTTCGTCCAGGTTTTGAAGGCGGTCAAATGCCTCTAAAACAACGTCTACCTAAATTCGGTTTCACTTCTCGTAAGAGCCTAGTGTCTGCTGAAATTCGTCTAGCTGAGCTAGCGAAAGTTACGGGTGACGTGGTCGATTTAAACAGCTTGAAAGCAGCTAACCTAATCACTAAGAACATCGAAAATGTTAAAGTTGTTCTTTCTGGTGAGATTAGCAAAGCAGTGACTGTGAAAGGTCTTCGCGTGACTAAAGGCGCTAAAGCTGCAATCGAAGCTGCAGGCGGTAAAATCGAGGAATAATCTCGAGGAACGAGGTACAGATGGCTAAGAAACCAGGACAAGATTTTCGTAGTGCTCAGAGCGGCTTAAGTGAGCTAAAGTCGCGCTTATTATTCGTAATTGGTGCACTTTTAGTATTCCGAGCCGGTTCTTTTGTGCCGATTCCTGGTATTGACGCAGCTGTACTTGCCGATTTGTTCGAACAGCAAAAAGGTACCATCGTTGAAATGTTTAACATGTTCTCCGGTGGTGCTCTTTCGCGTGCATCTATCTTAGCATTGGGCATCATGCCGTATATTTCGGCATCAATTGTTGTCCAATTGCTAACTGTAGTTCATCCAGCGTTAGCCGAACTCAAGAAAGAGGGTGAGGCAGGGCGTCGTAAGATTAGCCAATATACGCGTTATGGCACGCTTGTACTTGCAATATTCCAAGCTATTGGTATCGCAACAGGCTTACCAAACATGGTCAACAATCTGGTTGTTATCGACCAAACCATGTTTACCCTGATTGCTACCGTGAGTTTAGTAACTGGCACCATGTTCTTAATGTGGTTAGGTGAACAAATTACTGAGCGTGGAATAGGAAATGGTATTTCCATTTTGATTTTTGCAGGTATTGTTGCTGGATTGCCTTCGGCAATCGGACAAACGATTGAGCAAGCGCGTCAAGGTGAATTGCATGTGCTTCTTCTGTTGTTAATTGCGGTACTTTCTTTTGCTGTAATTTATTTCGTTGTTTTCATGGAGCGTGGTCAGCGTCGTATTGTCGTTAACTATGCAAAGCGTCAACAAGGTCGTAAAGTGTTTGCAGCGCAAAGTACTCACTTGCCATTGAAAATTAATATGGCGGGTGTAATACCTGCAATTTTTGCATCGAGTATTATTTTGTTCCCAGGAACATTAGCTCAGTGGTTTGGTCAAAATGGTGAGAGCAGCACATTCGGTTGGTTAACTGATGTGTCTTTGGCTCTTAGCCCTGGTCAACCTCTGTACGTTATGCTTTATGCAGCAGCGATTATTTTCTTCTGTTTCTTTTACACAGCGTTGGTGTTTAACCCTCGTGAAACAGCGGATAACTTGAAGAAGTCCGGTGCGTTCGTACCCGGCATCCGCCCAGGTGAGCAGACAGCGAGATACATTGATAAAGTAATGACCAGACTAACCTTAGCGGGTGCTCTCTACATTACCTTTATCTGTCTGATTCCCGAGTTCATGATGGTCGCGTGGAACGTACGTTTCTATTTCGGCGGCACATCACTACTTATCGTAGTGGTTGTGATTATGGACTTTATGGCACAGGTACAGACTCATATGATGTCCCAACAGTATGATTCTGTGTTGAAAAAAGCAAATCTGAAGGGCTACGGCCGTTAATTCAGATTTCACTTACGGAGTTTAGCAATGAAAGTTCGTGCTTCCGTTAAAAAAATCTGTCGTAACTGTAAAGTAATCAAGCGTAACGGCGTCGTTCGCGTGATTTGCAGTGAGCCAAAGCACAAGCAGCGCCAAGGCTAATTAGCAGAAATTTTTACTTGAAATATAAAGGTCGGTCGAGTATATTCCTCGGCCTACCTTTTGTGTGCAAAAGAAGTAGTATGCCGCAGCGTATCCTCGACGGGCTTTGCTGCGGATAATTTCTTATATAAGTACTAGGAGTGAATAGTGGCCCGTATAGCAGGCATTAACATTCCTGATCAGAAGCATGCTGTAATTGCATTAACTGCAATCTACGGCATCGGCAAGACCCGTTCGAAAGCTATCTTAGCTGATTTGGGTATTGCTGAAAGTGTTAAGATCAGTGAACTAACTGAAGAGCAGATCGATCTACT
Organism: Vibrio sp. V10_P2A27P122; assembly: GCF_963874335.1. Classification (NCBI taxonomy): domain Bacteria; kingdom Pseudomonadati; phylum Pseudomonadota; class Gammaproteobacteria; order Vibrionales; family Vibrionaceae; genus Vibrio; species Vibrio sp. V10_P2A27P122. The sequence goes on from NZ_CAWNHY010000236.1 coordinate 24,667, forward strand.
GCGTGATGGTGTAGCTAAATACACTGTAGAGGGTGATCTTCGTCGTGAAGTTTCCATGAACATCAAGCGTCTTATGGACCTTGGCTGTTACCGTGGTCTTCGTCATCGTCGCAGTCTACCACTACGTGGACAGCGTACTAAAACCAACGCTCGTACCCGTAAGGGTCCGCGTAAACCGATCAAGAAATAGTCGGAAGGGTATAGAGTACAATGGCAAAACAACCAACTCGCGCACGTAAGCGTGTACGCAAGCAAGTTGCTGATGGCGTAGCGCACATCCATGCATCTTTCAATAACACAATCGTAACTATCACAGACCGTCAAGGTAATGCTCTAGCTTGGGCAACTGCTGGTGGTTCTGGTTTCCGCGGTTCTCGTAAGTCTACTCCGTTCGCTGCACAGGTTGCTGCTGAGCGTTGTGCTGAAATGGCTAAAGAATACGGCCTTAAGAACCTAGAGGTTATGGTTAAGGGTCCAGGTCCAGGTCGTGAATCAACTGTTCGCGCACTGAACGCTGCTGGTTTCCGTATCACTAACATTGTTGATGCGACACCAATCCCTCATAACGGTTGTCGTCCACCTAAGAAACGCCGCGTATAACGTTTCTAGGAAGATTGGAGAAAGATCATGGCAAGATATTTGGGTCCTAAGCTGAAGCTTAGCCGCCGCGAAGGTACTGACTTGTTCCTTAAGTCAGGCATTCGTGCGATTGATACCAAGTGTAAAATTGACAACGCACCAGGTGTACACGGCGCTCGTCGCGGTCGTCTATCTGAGTACGGTGTTCAGCTTCGTGAGAAGCAAAAAGTTCGTCGTATTTATGGCGTTCTAGAAAAACAATTCCGTAACTACTACAAAGAAGCTGCACGTCTTAAAGGCAATACTGGTGAAAACCTACTTCAGCTTCTTGAAGGTCGTCTTGATAACGTAGTTTACCGCATGGGCTTTGGCGCTACTCGCGCAGAAGCACGTCAGCTAGTAAGCCACAAAGCTATCCTAGTTAACGGTAAAGTTGTAAACGTTCCTTCTTTCAATGTTGCGGTTAACGACGTTGTTGCAATCCGTGAGAAAGCTAAAAAGCAATCTCGCATTAAAGCAGCTCTAGAAGTTGCTGAACAACGCGAAAAACCAACTTGGATTGAAGTAGATGGCGGCCAAATGGAAGGTACATTCAAGCGTATGCCTGAGCGTTCTGACCTGTCAGCTGACATCAACGAACAATTGATCGTCGAGCTTTACTCTAAGTAAGGTTAAACTAAAGAGAGGACACAATGCAGGGTTCTGTAACAGAATTTCTTAAGCCACGTCTTGTTGATATCGAACAGATTAGCACGACACACGCAAAAGTAACTCTTGAGCCGTTAGAGCGTGGTTTCGGCCATACTCTGGGTAATGCACTTCGCCGTATTCTTCTATCTTCAATGCCAGGTTGTGCTGTAACTGAAGTGGAGATTGAAGGCGTACTACACGAGTACAGCACCAAAGAAGGCATTCAAGAAGATATCCTTGAGATCCTTCTGAACCTAAAAGGTTTGGCTGTTCGCGTTGCCGAAGGCAAAGATGAAGTGTTCATTACGCTGAACAAATCAGGCTCGGGCCCTGTTGTTGCAGGTGACATCACCCATGATGGTGATGTAGAGATCACTAACCCTGAGCACGTGATTTGTCATCTAACGGATGACAACGCTGAGATCGCTATGCGTATCAAAGTAGAACGTGGTCGTGGTTATGTTCCAGCTTCAGCTCGTATCCATACTGAAGAAGATGAGCGTCCAATCGGTCGTCTACTTGTAGATGCTACTTACAGCCCAGTAGACAAAATTGCCTACTCTGTGGAAGCCGCTCGCGTAGAACAACGTACTGATTTAGATAAGCTCGTTATCGATATGGAAACGAACGGTACTCTAGAACCTGAGGAAGCAATCCGTCGTGCAGCAACTATTCTTGCTGAACAATTGGATGCGTTCGTAGATCTTCGTGATGTACGTGTACCTGAGGAGAAGGAAGAGAAGCCAGAATTCGATCCAATCCTACTGCGTCCTGTAGACGATCTTGAACTAACAGTTCGCTCTGCTAACTGTTTGAAAGCAGAAGCGATTCACTACATCGGTGATCTAGTACAGCGCACTGAGGTTGAGCTACTTAAAACGCCAAACCTTGGTAAGAAATCTCTTACAGAGATTAAAGACGTGCTTGCATCACGTGGTCTATCTTTGGGTATGCGCCTAGAGAACTGGCCGCCAGCGTCTATCGCTGAAGATTAATCGATACTAGTTAGAAGGATTAGGTCATGCGCCATCGTAAGAGTGGTCGTCAACTCAACCGCAACAGCAGTCATCGCAAAGCGATGTTCAGCAACATGGCTAGCTCTCTAGTACGTCATGAAGTTATCAAGACTACTTTGCCAAAAGCAAAAGAGCTACGTCGCGTCGTTGAGCCTTTGATTACACTAGCTAAGACTGACAGTGTTGCAAACCGTCGTCTAGCATTTGCTCGCACTCGTGATAACGAAGTTGTGGCAAAACTATTTAACGAACTAGGTCCACGTTTTGCAGCTCGCCAAGGCGGCTACACACGTATCCTAAAGTGCGGTTTCCGTACTGGTGATAAAGCTCCAATGGCATACATTGAGCTTGTCGATCGCCCAGAAGTAGCTGTAGAAGCTGCTGCTGAGTAATCAGTTCGTATAATTAAAAAAGCCGAGTAGTAATACTCGGCTTTTTTGTATGCGTAGATTTTATCTTTGAACACGGGCTAACCAGATAAG
>NZ_CAWNHY010000237.1:0-26443 GCF_963874335.1 Vibrio sp. V10_P2A27P122
ATATAAACTCCCCCAGCTACCACTGAAAGAGATTTTTTAACCATTGTCCTGGTTGTTTATCACAGCTCTGTTTCAATGCGCCGTTTTTATCCCACATGGGCAGTTTAAATTCGTTGTGACAATCTTGGACTAATTCACCCTCGGCACTGGTTTTAAAGCCAATCGTGGTAATGCCTTGCGGCCAAGGAAGAAGTAATTTTTCTGGGATCCGATGTTGTAAATATTCCGCGTACACCCGTAATGCACCACTCGAACCCGTAAGTTTGATCGGCTGATTATCATCGCGGCCAAGCCAAACCGTGGTGACTTCACGACCATCCACCCCGACAAACCAACTGTCGCGGCTATCGTTAGTGGTACCAGTTTTCCCCGCCAATGCCGCCCAAGCGAACTGGTTATTGAGATAGCGCCCGGTCCCTTCAAGTACTCCTCGCTTCATCGCATAAGTTGTAAGCCACGCCGCTTGCTGCTCAACGGCTTGGGATACTTTGGGAATTGATTGATAGAGCACATTGCCCTCTAAATCCAGTACCGAGCGCAGCGCCGATAAGGGCGCTTTTTTACCCGAGTTGGTTAAGGTTTGGTACATCTGCGCCACTTGATAAGGCGTCAGAGAGAACGCGCCAAGAAACATCGACGGTACAGGACGGATCTCCTCTTTGTTGACACCGAGCCGCACCAAAGTGTCAGAAACTTGTTCAATCCCAAGCTGCATGCCCAATTGTACCGTAGGAACATTAAGTGATTTAGCTAACGCGAGATACAGCGGCACTTCACCACGGAACTGACGATCAAAGTTGCGCGGTGACCACACTTCGCCTTTGTTCCCTTTGAGTGTGATGGGTTTATCGATAAGCGTGCTGGCTAAGTTGTATTTATCTGGCTGTGCGAGTGCGGTGAGATAGACCGCTGGTTTGACTAACGAGCCGATAGGACGGCTTGCATTTAAAGCGCGGTTAAAGCCGTCATAACCGGTCTGTTTACCGCCAACCATGGCACGGATCTCACCACTGGTTCGATCAACAGCGATTGCTGCAGCTTCTAAGTTTTTCCCCGCCGTTTTGGAAAGCACTGGAATTTGTCGATCAATCGCCAGCTCCAATTTGGCTTGCGAAACAGGATCGAGCGAGGTAAAAACGCGCAAGCCAGTATCCGCTTTGAAGATCTCGCCCACTTTCTCTTTCAGTTCAATTTTTAACTGCTGAAAATACGCTGGCTGCCGGCTGGCAATGTGAGGATGCTTTTGCACATCTAACGGTCGACTGGCCGCTTGTTCAAACTGTTTAGCCGTCAAAATGTCTTGCTGCATCATCAGCTTTAAAACCAAGTCGCGACGCTCTTTAGCACGTTCAGGGTAACGCGCAGGGTTATAATAAGAAGGCCCTTTAACCATGCCCACCAACAACGCTAATTGATCAATGCGCAATTCTTGCAATGGTTGACCGAAATAAAGCCGTGAGGCGAGGCCGAAACCGTGAATCGCCTCACCGCCACTTTGCCCCAAATAGACCTCATTTAGATAGGCTTCTAAAATGCGATCTTTGCTGTAGCGATAGTCGATAATGAGCGCCATATAAGCTTCACGCACTTTACGCCATAAGGTTCGATCACTGGATAAGAAAATGTTTTTTGCCAGCTGCTGAGTTAACGTACTGCCGCCTTGCACAGTGCGCCCAGCCTTGATGTTGGCCACTAAAGCACGGGCAATAGCAAATGGAGAGATGCCATCATGTTGATAAAAATAGCGATCCTCGGTCGCAAGCAACGCATCCACCATCACTTCAGGAAACTGATCACGACGTAAAAATAGCCGCTGCTCATCGTTGCCTTTTTCAAGCATGCCGAGCATTTTTGGCTCAATACGCAAGTAACCTAAATCCCCTTTTTGCTCAAGAGATTGGATACGAACTAAACCGCTGTCATTAAAATGGAGCATCACATGGCGGTCAGGCTCAGGGCCATCGGCAAACTCAAAAGGGCGGCGGATGATCTCAATTTTGCTTGATGATGAAGAGTACTCGCCAGCATAGCGTGGTTGGTTCACTTTGCGATAGTTGAGTACATCAAGCTCATTGCGCAGCTCTTGCAGCGGGATGTCATCACCGGGTGCTAAATTCAAAATGCGCGCATACACGACGGTCGGTAAATCAAAAAGCTGACCTTCGAAGCGTTGTTTAACCACGCTATTTAAGTAAATACCAACAAACAACAGCACCGCAGCCAGTGCAAGGCTCAGTTTCCAGCCAATACCCCACACAATTTTCCACCATGCTTTGCGTGGCGGTGAAGGCTTCTTGGCCGGGCGACGTGAAGGTTTTTTTACGCTATTTTTTTGAGTGCCCGTAGGCTTTTTCTGGGTTGTCATTGTGCTAATTGCCGCTTAGTTTTCGTCGTTGCTATGTGGTTGGCAGGATCATCAGGCCAAACGTGTTTTGGGTAACGCCCTTTCATCTCTTTTTGCACTTCTTTATAAGCGCCCTGCCAGAAACCGGCGAGATCTTGAGTTACCTGCAAAGGCCGCTGCGCAGGTGAGAGCAGTTCCATCACCACTTTTTTGCGCCCTTGAGCGATGGTGGGGGAATCTTGCTCGCCAAACATCTCCTGCATACGGACCGACAGCATCGGCTCCACGCCCAGTTGATAACGAATGGCGGCTCGATTACCTGTGGGTAGCGGGTGGTGAGTTGGAAGCCAGCGATCAATCTCTTGGTTTAATGGCCAGCCTAAATAGGCATTGAGTGCATCAAGAAGCGGTACTTTCGCTAACGCTTTGACCGATTTTACTCCGACTAAATAGGGGGCTAACCAAATTTCAAGATCATCGAGCAGCGCTTGTTCCTCGACAGCAGGCCACGCAGCTTCCGGTAGCCATTGCGCAGCGCAACGTATGCGCGTTAATAAAGCGCCCGCCGCTTCGCTCCACTGTAATACCGATAACCCCTTGCGACGGACATAATTGAGCAAGGCTTGCGTCATTTTTTCATGAGCAGGCTCTGGCAGTGCTTCACGCTCAATGACCAATTTACCGCACAGGGTTAGCCTTTCCGCGCAAAGTTTCCCTGCTTTCTCATCCCAATCGACTCGTTCTTGTGTACTAAATAGCTCTGGAAAATGGGCTTGCAGTGCATCAATATCCAACTCTGTCGCAACAAAGATTTGGCTCGCTTGTGAGCCGCTGCGCATTAAATCCACCACAACTAAATAGTGCGCGCCCGCGAGGCGTTCATCGTCACGCATTTGCGCGCCGTGACCATTCGCCAGTAAAAACTGCCCCCGTTGCGACTCGCTGCGACGCTGGGCAATGCGATCGGGAAAAGCCAAACTCAGCACTAACGCCAACAATGATTCATCTACTTGTTTTAGCTGAAATTGGCCACCGAGTGCGCGCGCAAGCGTCGTGGCACGCTGATGTAGGTTTTGTGTTTTAGGGTGAGTCGCTTGCTGCCAACGCATTAAGCTATGTTGTAAATCCAGCACATTACGCTCAGGCTCTTCCAATAAAGCGGTCACAGCGAGCGCCGTATTGAGCATTGAATCACTCGTTTCATGGGCTTTGAGCAGCATACTCACCAGCCTTGGTTCCACACCAAGTGACTGCGCTTTTTTACCCAATGCGCTGAGCTGCTGTTTGCTGTCCATCAAACCAAGCGTATGCAATAGACTCCAAGCTTGCTGCATCGCTGCTGGTGGTGGAGTATCCAGCCAAGGCAAATCGTTGACCGACACCACACCCCACTGCGCAAGCTCCATCGCCAAAGGCGCTAAGTCACTGTGCAATATTTCCGCGCTCGGCACTTGGGGTTGCTGCTTATATTGTGCTTCGCTGTAAAGACGCAAACAGATGCCAGATTCTAGACGTCCGGCGCGCCCCGTGCGTTGCTGCGCCGATGACTGGGCAATTTTCACTTGCTCTAAACGAGTGATGCCCGTTTTAAGATCAAACTTCGCTATCCGCTCTAGCCCTGCATCCATCACTAAGCGTATCCCCTCAATGGTCAGCGATGTTTCGGCAATATTGGTCGCTAGCACAATTTTTCGTTTGCCAGCTACTGCAGGCGCAATCGCTTTTTGCTGCGCTTGTAGACTCAACTGCCCGTATAAAGGACAAATATCAAACTCATCGGCTAAGTGTGCGAGCTGCTGTTCAAGCTGTTTAATGGCTGAAACGCCAGGTAAAAAAGCCAGCAGAGAGCCACTTTCAGCTCGCATCAAGCCTTCAATCTTTTGGCTCATCGCCGGCACAAGATAATCATTGGCTCGCAGCGGTGCATAGCGCACTTCAACCGGGTAAGCGCGACCTTCTGATTGCACATAGAGTGCTTGGGGTAATAATGACTGTAATGCCAGTTGATCTAAGGTTGCTGACATTACGACGATTTTAAGATCTTCTCGCAGCGCTGATTGCACTTCCAAACTTAATGCGAGAGCCGTATCCGCGTGAATACTCCGCTCGTGATACTCATCGAAGATCAAGAGATCGATTCCGCTTAGCTCAGGATCGGTTTGGATCATACGTGTCATGATCCCTTCTGTCACAATTTCAAGCTGTGTCGCTGCGCTGACTTTACTCTCACCACGCATACGATAGCCGACGGTTTGCCCAACACTCTCACCTAATTGCTGTGCTAAATAGCAAGCAATACTGCGCGCCGCCAAACGACGCGGTTCAAGCATGATGATCTTACCCGTGAATAATTGCGCTTTTAATAGCTGTAACGGGAAATGGGTCGACTTACCCGCGCCGGGAGCGGCTTTGACAATCATCTGTGGGTGAGCTTGTACTCCCGCCAGCAGCTCGGGCATCACAGCTTGAATGGGCAATTGTGACAATGTGCAATCCTTATGGTTAAATGGCGGCAACATTGTACATAAAAACAGTAGATAAATGCAGTTCAATCCTCCACTTCGATCCGCGACCTTACTCAAACGCTACAAGCGTTTTTTGGCCGACATTGAGTTTGCCGATGGTCAACAAGAGACTATTCACTGCGCCAATACTGGCGCGATGACGGGCTGCGCCGAGGCGGGTAATCGTGTCTGGTTCTCCACCTCAGACAACCCTAACCGTAAATACCCACACAGTTGGGAGCTGACTGAAACCCAGCAAGGCCACTGCATTTGCGTCAACACGGCTCGGGCGAATACGCTGGCGGTAGAAGCGATTCAAAACGGCATCATCAAAGAGCTGCAAGGGTATGAGCAATTACAAACTGAAGTGCGCTACGGCCAAGAAAATAGCCGAATTGATATCTTGCTCAAATCACCCTCTAAACCGACGTGCTATATAGAAGTGAAAAGCGTCACCTTATTGGATGAGCGTTACTCTCCACACGACGATGTCGCCTGCAATTCAGGACAAGGTTATTTCCCCGATGCCGTTACAACGCGTGGACAAAAGCATTTGCGTGAATTAACGGAAATGGCAAAAAGTGGAAGCAGAGCAGTACTTTTGTTTGCTGTTTTGCATTCAGGGATTGAAAAAGTCACGCCTGCACTCCATATAGACGCAAACTATTCACTATTATTGAAACAAGCGCAAAAAGAAGGGGTGGAAGTACTGTGCTACAAGGCTGTACTTTCAAGGAATGAAATCAAGCTCGTTAACACTGTAGAATTCGCCCATTAGTGACAAAAAATTGATGGCGCCTTCACATTGACAATAAGTTTACGATTGAGTGTTTGCCTCCTATAGATCTTTTTGCTATAGATACCCGCCTAAAATTAGCTGCTCGCGCAGTTGACTAGGTGTTAGTAGGAGATGCTGCATGCCGGAATTAAAGAAAAAAGCGATAGGCATCCTAGCCATTGCAGGTGTTGAGCCGTATCAGGAAAAGCCAGGTGAAGAGTATATGTCACCTGAGCAAATAGCTCACTTTACAAAAATTTTAAGTGCTTGGCGCAACCAACTTCGTGAAGAAGTTGAGCGTACCGTTCACCATATGCAAGATGAAGCCGCAAACTTTCCCGATCCCGTTGATCGCGCTTCTCAAGAAGAAGAATTCAGCTTGGAATTGCGTAACCGTGACCGTGAACGTCGCTTGATCAAGAAAATTGAAAAAACATTAAGCAAAATTGAAGAAGATGATTTTGGTTTTTGTGAATCTTGTGGCGTGGAAATCGGCGTTCGTCGCTTAGAAGCTCGACCAACGGCGGACCTTTGCATTGACTGCAAAACGCTAGCCGAACTTAAAGAAAAACAGATGCAAGGTTAATCTTACCTTTTGTTTGTGTTAAAAAAGGGAGCTAAAGCTCCCTTTTTGTTTTCACTCGATACCCAAATAACTTGTAACTTGGATGAATCGCAATGCACTATATTGGCCGATTTGCCCCATCACCTTCAGGCCCACTTCATTTTGGTTCTTTGATCGCTGCACTTGGCAGCTACTTTCAAGCAAAATCACAGCAAGGTAAGTGGTTGGTTCGCATCGAAGATTTAGATCCGCCAAGGGAAATGCCAGGAGCCTCCACCCTGATACTTCAAGCCATCGAAGCCTATGGTTTGCATTGGGATGACGAGGTGGTTTATCAAAGCCAGCGCCACACTTTATACCAAGATCAAATTGAGGCTTGGCTTGAATCAGGGCAAGCCTATTATTGTGATTGCACGCGTAAACAAATTAAACAGATGGGTGGCTTTTATCCCGGTACATGCCGCTATAAAAAACCAACATTAACCGAAGATTGCGCGGTTAGGTTGCGTGTTGATACACCGGTGGAGTCATTTTTCGACCAAAAACATGGCGAAATTCACATTCCTAAAGCATTAGCACAGGAAGACTTCATCATTAAGCGACGTGACGGTTTATTTGCTTATAATCTTGCCGTAGTGCTCGATGATATCGATCAAGGAGTGACGGAAGTGGTACGGGGAGCCGATTTAATTGAACCAACAGGACGACAAATCAGCTTGTATCATTGCTTACATAAAACTCCGGTAAGCTACCTTCACCTGCCGCTCGCGATGGATGGTAATGGCAATAAATTATCCAAACAGAATCATGCCACAGCCATTGATATTCAAAATCCTAAACCTACCTTGCTTAAGGCAATGTGCTTTTTAGGGTTTGAGGTAAAACAAGAGATTAGCGACGCTTCCATCGATGAAATTATCTTTTGGGGCAGTCAGAATTGGCACGTTGAACAACTCCCTCGGGAGACCGAGATCACACCGTGATTCTCAAAAGGCTATCCTTACGCTATGATTAGCCGCAAAATCGTCCCGAACGGGCACTTTAAATAACAAAAGCAAGGTTGGCAAAAACCAATTATTGCCAGATGCACATGAATAAAAACGACTATACACCACGCGAAAATCGCGTTTACCAAGACTTAGCTCTAAATATTATCACTCGTGATGAACACAATATTTCGCGCAAGCAAATCAGCGATAATGCGCTCAAGGTGCTATACCGACTTCATGGCGCAGGTTTTGACGCCTATTTAGTCGGTGGTGGAGTACGCGACCTACTATTAGGTGAGACACCAAAAGATTTTGATATCGCCACTAATGCAACACCAGAGCAAATACGCCAACAGTTTCGCAACTGCCGCTTGATCGGCCGTCGCTTTCGCTTAGCGCACATCATGTTTGGCCGCGACGTGGTAGAAGTGGCGACTTTCCGTGGACACCATCAAGAGCCGAGCCAAAACGTCTCAGCACAATCTGAAGCGGGTATGCTGCTGCGTGATAACGTCTACGGCACCATTGATGAAGATGCAGAACGCCGGGACTTCACGATTAACGCCATGTATTACAACATCGGTGATTACAGCATTCATGATTATGCTGGCGGCATGGACGACTTAGAAGATAAGCTCATCCGCTTAATTGGCGATCCTGAAACGCGCTACCGTGAAGACCCAGTGCGCATGTTGCGTGCGATTCGTTTTGCGGCCAAGCTCGATTTCGATATCGAAGAAGAGACTGCCGACCCAATCGAACATCTTGCTCCTTTACTACAAGATATTCCTGCGGCACGTTTGTACGAAGAATCGCTAAAGATGCTGCAAACCGGCCACGGTTTAGAAACCTACCACTTAATGCGTGAGTACAACCTGTTCCAGCAGTTGTTCCCTGTGATAGCTCAAGAGTTCACTCCAGACTACGACTCGCACACAGAACAGATGTTGGATCTGGTCTTAGATTCAACCGACCTGCGTATTGAAGAAGGTAAACGCATCAACCCAGCCTTCATGTTTGCTGCCATGTTCTGGTACCCGACGGTGAAACTGGCTGATGCGCTAATGCAGCAGCGTAATTTCGCCTATTACGACGCCGTCATGGAAGCGAGTAACCTCATCCTTGACCAAGTGGTGAAAACCCTTGCGATACCTCGTCGTCATACCGCGACAATTCGCGAAATTTGGCAATTGCAGTTGCGCTTACCACGTCGCAATGGGAAACGAGCCTTCCGCCTTATGGAGCTCAACAAATTCCGAGCGGGTTTTGATTTTCTACAAATGCGTGGCGAGATCGAAGGCGGAGAGACGAAGAAGCTGGCTGACTGGTGGACAACCTTTGAAAGCGCCGGGCGGGATATGCGCCAAGCGATGGCAAATGATTTGGAAAGTGGCGCAAGTAACAAGCCGAATGTACGCCGCCGCAGAAGCCCACGTAATAAAAAGAGCCGCCCAGAATCATGATTCTCGTTTATATTGCTGTTGGCAGTAATTTAGGCGACCCAATCGCGCAAGCTAAGCAGGCCATTGAAGCCTTGAAATGTTTGCCACACTCTCGATTTTTAAGCGCCTCATCCTTGTACAGTAGTACACCGATGGGGCCACAAAACCAGCCCGATTACATCAATGCGGTGGTTGCGATAGAAACCGATTTAACGCCACTTGAACTGCTCGATTGTACCCAAAGCATCGAGTTAGAACAGGGGCGTGTTCGCAAAGAAGAACGTTGGGGGCCAAGAACACTCGATCTGGATATTCTTCTTTACGGCAATGAGGTGATCGATTCCGAGCGATTGACCATTCCTCACTACGGAATGAAAGTACGTGAATTCGTGCTCTATCCGCTCGCCGAAATTGCACCAAGTTTACAACTCCCTGATGGGACTGAGCTCAATCAATTGTTACCGCTCGTCGAACGTAACGGGCTCGGTATTTGGCACTCGCCAGCGCCTCGTAAGGACATTTAATGAAAAAAATCACCATAAACGATCTGATCCAATGGAAACAACAAGGTCGTAAATTTGCAACCGTCACCGCGTATGACGCAAGCTTTGCTCAGCTTTTTGAAAGCCAAGAGATGCCTGTATTATTAGTGGGCGATTCTCTGGGCATGGTGCTACAAGGTCACACAGATACCCTACCCGTCACCGTCGAAGAGATTGCCTACCACACACGCAGCGTGCGTGCTGGTAGCCCTAACTGTTTATTGATGGCTGATATGCCTTTTATGAGCTATGCCACACCACAACAAGCCTGTGAAAGCGCCGCTAAATTGATGCGAGCGGGTGCAAATATGGTCAAAATCGAAGGTGGTGATTGGCTGGTCGAGACGGTGAAAATGCTGACTGAACGCGCGGTTCCGGTTTGTGCACACCTTGGTTTAACACCGCAATCGGTCAATATTTTTGGTGGCTATAAAGTACAAGGCCGCGACCAAGAAAAAGCAGACCGAATGGTCAAAGACGCGTTGGCGCTCCAAGAAGCGGGCGCACAAATTGTGTTATTAGAGTGTGTACCGGCCAGCCTAGCAGCGCGAATTACCGAAGTGCTTGATGTGCCAGTGATTGGCATTGGCGCAGGTAACGTGACCGATGGACAAATTCTAGTAATGCACGATATGTTCGGAATTTCGGCGAATTACATGCCAAAATTCTCGAAAAACTTTCTTGCTGAAACAGGGGATATGCGTAAAGCCGTCGCAAAATACATCGCAGATGTAGAAAGTGCCGCTTTCCCTGATGACGCTCATACCATCGCCTAAAGGAGATATTCATGCAAACTTTTGCTGACATTTCAGCTCTTCGCGAGCAGATCAAACAGTATAAGCGTGAAGGCCGCCGAGTCGCTTTTGTACCGACCATGGGCAATTTACATGAAGGCCACTTAACCCTAGTGCGTAAAGCACGTGAAGAGGGCAATGTGGTCGTGGTCAGTATTTTTGTTAACCCGATGCAATTTGACCGCGCGGATGACTTAAATAACTACCCGAGAACACTGGATGAAGACTTAAGCAAACTCAACGCGGAAGCGGTTGATTTGGTCTTTACCCCAACCCCAGAAATAATGTACCCGCAAGGATTAGAAAAACAGACCTTTGTTGAAGTACCAGGGCTTTCTCATATGCTCGAAGGCGCATCAAGACCAGGGCATTTCCGTGGCGTTGCAACCATAGTTGCTAAGCTGTTCAACATAGTGCAGCCAAATGTTGCCTGTTTTGGTGAAAAAGATTTTCAACAGTTGGCGGTGATCCGCCAAATGGTCAGCGATCTTTGTATGGATATCGAGATTGTCGGCGTCCCTACCGTCCGTGAAATGGATGGCTTGGCGATGAGTTCACGTAACGGGCTGCTGACGTTAGATGAACGCCAACGTGCGCCTGTCCTTGCTCGCACCATGCGTTGGATAAGTAGTGCACTGCGTGGTGGCCGCGACGATTACGCCTCGATCATTGAAGATGCCAGTGACCAATTGCGTGCTGCTGGGCTACAACCTGATGAGTTGTTTATTCGCGATGCCAAAACGCTGCAACTGATCTCGAATGAGACCACACAAGCGGTGATCTTAGTGTCTGCATTTCTGGGTAAAGTACGCTTAATCGACAACCAAGTGTTGGAATTTAGCGCCGAAACGAAAGCGGACCCTGAAGAAGAGTAATTGCTATTTTAAGTGATGAGTCATTTTCACTTTAAAACCATATATTTAAAAGGTCGCCCATAAGGAGCGACCTTTTTTGTATCGTTATTTAACTGAGGTTAACGCGATTGTCGGAGAACAATATAGTTTGATCATTTTTGAGGTTTGTTACTACTAAGGTTGATGAAATGGCAATAAATAGTGATAAATTTTTAGCTCATTTTTGGACAGAAACTGTTTTAACAAACCACGTCGATCATCATTAATGGCTTACTCCCAACGATCACAAACTAATTCCCTCCCCTTTTAGGGGGAGGAACAGAACCGTTATGAGCTTCTACTTTAAAGCATTAAGTGGCAAAAACTGTTTCAGCAAACCACATCTATCATCATAAATGGCTTACTCCCAACGATCACAAACTAATTCTCTCCCCTTCAAGGGGAGGGTTAGGGTGGGGTGAACCCCCTCCTAGCCTCCCCCTAAAAGGGGGAGGAACTATTAAGTCCTTAACCCGATACCACGCGAAACCAGATAATGCGCAACCCCATACAGCGCAACTACAAAAATACCAAGCACACTGAACGAGGTAACAATTCCTACATCCGACACACCAAGAAAACCGTAACGGAAGGCATTAACCATGTAGACGATTGGGTTGATTTTCGATACCGCTTGCCAAAAGTCAGGCAATAGGCTGATCGAATAAAATACCCCACCCAAGTAGGTTAATGGGGTCAATACAAAGGTAGGAATAATCGAAATGTCATCAAAGGTTTTAGCAAAAATGGCGTTAATCATGCCGCCTAAAGCGAACACAACAGAGGTGAGAAAAACCGTCGCCGCAATAATCCCCCAATGATCGACCTTGAGATCAACAAAGAACAGCGACACAAGGGTCACTATCGTACCCACCAGCAAGCCACGCACTACCCCGCCCATCACAAATCCGGCGATAATGACGTAGTTAGGTACAGGCGCAACTAACAACTCTTCGATGTTTTTCTGAAACTTCGCACTAAAGAAAGAAGAGGCGACGTTCGAGTATGAGTTAGTGATCACCGACATCATGATTAAGCCCGGGACAATATATTCCATATAGCTAAAGCCGTTCATCTGGCCAATACGCGAACCAATTAGGTTGCCAAAAATAATGAAGTAGAGCGTCATGGTGATGGCTGGCGGTACTAAGGTTTGCACCCAAATACGCGTAAAACGGTTGATTTCTTTAGTCAGCAAACTGCAAAAAGCCGTCCAATATAAACGATACATCATGATTATCCTCGGCTTTGCTGTTGAACGATGCTGACAAACAGCTCTTCAAGGCGGTTCGCTTTGTTGCGCATCGAAAGCACCGTAATTCCCTGTTCTGTTAACTGTGAAAAGACTGAATTTAGCCCTTTCGTTTTCTCCAACTCAATTTGTAACGAACCGTTGAGCATGGTTTGCGAGATCACACCACTGAGTTGTGGCGCTGGTGGAGAATTCTCTGCGATATCTAAAATAAAAGTTTCGAGCTGTAATTTGGCCAGCAAATCCTTCATCGAGGTATTTTCAATAAGCTCACCTCGGTTAATAATGCCGATATTGCGGCACAGCATCTCCGCTTCTTCTAAATAGTGCGTGGTTAAGATAATGGTGATCCCTTGCGCGTTAATCTCAGTTAAGAACTCCCACATCGAGCGGCGCAGTTCAATATCCACACCGGCGGTAGGTTCATCTAAAATCAGCAACTTAGGCTCATGCATTAAGGCTCGAGCAATCATCAAACGGCGTTTCATACCACCAGAAAGATTACGTGCACGCTCTTTACGTTTTTCCCACAAATCGAGTTTTGAGAGGTACTTCTCTGCCCTCTCTTTCGCTAACGCTTTCGTCACGCCGTAATAACCAGCTTGCTGCAACACAATTTGTTCAACCGTTTCAAACTGGTTGAAGTTAAACTCCTGCGGTACTAAACCAATATGTTGCTTGGCCAGTTCAAGATCTTTGTCAATATCAAAACCAAACACTTTAACGGTGCCAGAGGTTTTATTGACCAGCGAAGAGATAATGCCAATGGTGGTTGATTTCCCGGCCCCATTGGGCCCAAGCAGTGCGTAAAAATCGCCTTTTTCAACCTGTAAACTCACCCCTTTTAGGGCCTCAAACCCACCAGCGTAAGTTTTTCGTAATTGTTCTATTTCTAATGCGTACATTCCACGGATCACTCTTTGTGATGTTAACCTATCCAATGTGCTGCTAAGGCTCGCGTTTTTCAACCCAATATTAGAAATTGATAAAATAAAAAAACGCAGATCCAGCGATCTGCGTAATTCATTCTTGCACAACCTTAACGCTTAACGATTTTGGGCTACCTGCTTAACCGCAGCATTGAGCGCTTCATAACGAAACGAAAAAGTCTGCTCGGTTGGCACCAGATCCAAAATATGAAACTTTTCCAGTTGCTGTTTGGTGTGCACATTTGGGCAAAGTAAGTAGACCGCGCAGTGGGCATCTAAGGCATCATTAATCGCATTTTCTAAAGCAAGCCCAACCGTCACATCAATCATAGGTACATCAGTAAGATCTAAAATCATCGCTTCATAGTCACTGATGTGATTGTGCTGGCGAGCGATCGCTTTAGATACACTAAAAATCATCGGCCCTGAGAGATAAAAAAACAGCACCTTACCATTGGCTTGATCCAATAAAGCTCGTTCGCTATCAGTCAATGGCACATCGTTTTCATCAGCATC
Organism: Vibrio sp. V10_P2A27P122; assembly: GCF_963874335.1. Taxonomy (NCBI): domain Bacteria; kingdom Pseudomonadati; phylum Pseudomonadota; class Gammaproteobacteria; order Vibrionales; family Vibrionaceae; genus Vibrio; species Vibrio sp. V10_P2A27P122. The sequence goes on from NZ_CAWNHY010000237.1 coordinate 13,549, forward strand.
GCTAATGGCTTTCACTTGGCGAGCTTGCTCGCGGCTCAAGCGTTCTATGATCAAAATATTTGAGATAAAAACGCCCAAGCCAACCGCAACAATCAAATCGACAAAGACAGTTAACAGCATCACGCCATACATGATGGCCATCCCCTGCACACTCACTTTATGCGCGCGTTGGATAAAGCTCCAATCAAGAATATTAAAACCAACATACACTGCAATCCCTGCCAATACAGCCATTGGAATCGGTTCGGTTAAGCCTCCCGCCACCAATACCACTAAGGCTAATACTAAGGCACGAACTACACCAGACAGAGGAGAACGCGCGCCGACCTGAATATTGGTCACCGTCCCCATGGTTGCACCTGCACCCGGCAACGCACCCAATAAACCCGCGATCATATTAGCCAGCCCTTGCCCTCGCAGTTCTTTATCGGAATCATGCTCTTTACGCGTTAGAGAATCGCCAATTACCGCGGTGAGCAACGTATCAATGCAGCCGAGCGTACCGAGTACTAAAGCGTCAATCACCATGGTGGTGAACATCTCGGCATTGAAGGTTGGAATAACAAAAGAGGGTAAGCCAGCAGGGATCACACCAATACGGCGGATCTCATCGCTATCAAATAACAGTACCGAAACAAGCGTCACGCCGACTAAAGCGACCAATTGAACGGGCACTTGTTTGCGATATTGAACCGGGAGAAAAAATAAAATGCCTAAGGTTAACAAACCAAGAAAGAGCTCACTGAACTTCATCTGGCTAATGATCTCGGGCAACGCGGTTAACGTTCCCATCACTCCCCCAGCGGGAGCCGCCTGACCAAGCAGCGGTGACAACTGCAGGATAATCAAAATCACCCCAATTCCTGACATAAAGCCAGAGATCACGCTATAGGGCATTAAGGTGATGTATTTCCCAAGTTTTAAAGTGCCAAGTACAATCTGAAAAGCGCCTGCCATCATGACAACCGTGAAGCTAACTGCAAGCCCCGTTTCAGGATAACGCGACACCATGCTGGTTAAAATGGCCGTCATAATGACCGTCATTGGCCCTGTGGGTTCAGAAATTAATGTAGATGAACCACCAAACAAGGCAGCAAACAGCCCCACTAATATTGCTCCCCAAAGCCCTGCTTCTGCACCCGCACCAGACGCCACACCAAAAGCCAAGGCAAGTGGCAGTGAAATAATCGCGGTCGTGACGCCACCAAAGACGTCTCCTTTTAGGTCGATATCGGCAAAACGGCCTCTAAACACAATGCTTTTCCTCATACTCAAAATAGGTTGTCTCACTCTAACAAATCATCATTCTAATCATTAACCATTATTTTACATGTGATTGATTCTCTGTTGACCATCCAAATAGCGATGGAAGCAGTTTAATTTTTTTACTAGGAAAACTCGTCAGATGAGTGAGTGTTTTGTCATTTTATAAGAGAACAGAATTGTAACATTGTGTATAGTCAGGCCTATTCTTGCGCATTACCATTGATGCGATTGAACTATTTTTAAGGGAAGTGAGATGCCAGAACTGAAACAGCTTTTTGAAAATAACTCACGTTGGTCTGAATCGATTAAGGCTGAACGTCCTGAGTACTTTGCAAAACTCGCTCGCGGGCAAGACCCAGATTTTCTATGGATTGGTTGTTCTGATAGCCGAGTTCCGGCCGAGCGTTTGACTGGGCTTTATTCTGGTGAGCTGTTTGTACACCGCAACGTTGCAAACCAAGTGATTCACACTGACCTTAACTGCCTTTCTGTGGTGCAGTACGCGGTTGACGTACTGAAGGTCAAGCACATCATCATCTGTGGGCACTATGACTGCGGTGGCGTCAACGCAGCGATTGATAACCCACCGCTGGGCTTGATCAACAACTGGTTACTGCACGTTCGTGACTTATACCTTAAGCACCGTACCTACTTAGATGCAATGCCAGAACAAGATAAAGCCGACAAATTGTGCGAAATCAACGTTGCAGAGCAAGTGTATAATTTAGGTAACTCAACCGTACTGCAAAACGCATGGGAGCGCGGCCAAGATGTCGAGCTGCATGGCGTGGTCTACGGTATTGAAGACGGACGTTTGGAATACTTAGGCGTTCGCTGCGATTCACGTGAGCGAGTCAACGACACCTATCAAAAAGCGATGGAAAAAATTCTTAATGCGCAACATAACTTGCTGTGTCGATAACAGCGTGTTAATTGCCGTTAAAACTGATAGTTAAAAATACAGAATGCCCACTATTTAGTGGGCATTCTGTTATCGCTGGCAAAATTACGCTTGCGGCACAACTTTACCAATGTAAGGTAGGTGACGATATTTTTGCGCGTAGTCGATACCTACGCCCACGACAAATTCATCTGGGATTTCAAAACCGATCCACTTGACCTCTACAGGTACTTCACGGCGTGAAGGCTTATCCAGTAAAGTACAAATGTGAATGGATTTAGGTTCACGTAAAGACAAAATTTCTTTTACTTTATTTAGTGTATTACCCGTATCAATAATGTCTTCTACCAGCAACACATCTTTACCTTTAATGTCATCATCCAGATCTTTCAGAATGCGCACATCACGTGAGCTTTGCATCGTGTTGCCATAGCTTGACGCGGTCATAAAATCGACTTGATGAACTAAGTCGATCGCGCGAGCTAAGTCTGCCATGAAGACAAATGAGCCGCGCAACAAGCCCACCAGTACAAGATCTTCACTACCTTGGTAATGCTCTGTGATTTGTTTGCCTAATTCACGAATTCGTTCCTGAACCACTTGCTCAGAAATCATCACTTCAACTGTATGTTTCATACTGTTCTCTTTTCGGGTGATGCGACACGCTACGATCATCGCAGTTTAATGATGGCGTCGCGTAATTAGCTTGGCGCGTATAGTACCACTGCCACACAGGATAGTTAAATAATTAGCAAAACTCTGGATATGATGAAATACAGCTCCTACGCTGCCGCAGACACGCTCACCACAAATACGCCACATCAATAAAAGATACAATAAAACACGTTGAATCCGATGGGATTTAACACGATCGCACAAAAAACAAACTCGAAACGTTGACCTCAACCATATGCAGCAGTACACTCATAAAGCTTTAAAGCAACTAACAAAATAATCATTAGAGCGAAAAGCTCAATTCAACAGTCATTGGCAAGGATTAACAACTCATGGAAACATCGATAGAAAAACGCCCCAGAACTCGCTTATCACCACAAAAACGCAAACTTCAACTGATGGAAATCGCCCTTGAAGTGTTTGCTACACGGGGAATAGGCCGAGGTGGCCACGCAGATATTGCTGAAATCGCCCAAGTTTCAGTCGCTACTGTCTTTAACTACTTTCCAACCCGAGAAGATTTAGTCGACGACGTACTCACTCATGTTGTACGTCAGTTTTCAAACTTCCTCGCAGATAATATTGATCTTGATTTGCATGCGAAAGATAACTTAACCAACATCACCACTAAGATGATTTCTCTTGTGATTGAAGATTGTCACTGGTTAAAAGTATGGTTTGAATGGAGCGCTTCAACGCGCGAAGAAGTGTGGCCACTTTTTGTCTCCACCAACCGTACTAATCAACTTTTGGTACAAAATATGTTTATCAAAGCCATTGAACGTGGCGAAGTGTGCGATCGGCATGAACCAGAACATCTTGCTACGCTCTTTCTTGGTATCTTCTACTCACTGTTTGTACAAGCAAACCGCATACAAGACGAAGCCAGCATGGGTGTACTCGTGAAAAGCTACCTCAGCATGCTCTGCATCTACAAAAAAGATCACTAGGCTTAACTTCCTAGTCTCTGAATTATGAGCATAAAAAAACCGCTGAATTCAGCGGTTTTTACTATTTAACTAACCAGCAATTTAATGAACCGGCAATTTAACGCATCAGCGTTGAAGTTACTTTTTCTTCTTCGCTTTTGCGTTTGGCAGATCAGTAATCGTGCCTTCAAATACTTCCGCAGCAAGGCCTACCGATTCATGTAACGTTGGGTGAGCATGAATCGTCAAAGCGATATCTTCTGCATCACAACCCATCTCGATAGCCAAACCGATTTCACCAAGCAGTTCGCCGCCGTTAGTACCGACGATAGCGCCACCAATCACGCGGTGAGTCTCTTTATCAAAGATAAGCTTAGTCATACCGTCAGCACAATCAGAAGCGATAGCACGGCCAGAAGCTGCCCATGGGAATGTCGCGACTTCGTAGTTAATGCCTTCTGCTTTGGCTTCTTTTTCAGTTTTACCAACCCAAGCCACTTCTGGCTCAGTGTACGCAATTGAAGGGATAACTTTAGGATCGAAGTAGTGCTTCTTACCAGAAATTACTTCTGCCGCTACGTGGCCTTCATGCACACCTTTGTGCGCCAACATTGGTTGACCAACGATATCACCGATCGCGAAGATATGAGGAACGTTAGTACGCATTTGCTTATCAACATTGATAAAGCCGCGCTCATCCACTTCAATACCTGCTTTTTCAGCATCCATCAGCTTACCGTTTGGTACGCGGCCGATAGCAACAAGAACGGCATCATAACGCTCAGCTTGCGCTGGTGCTTTTTTGCCTTCCATTGAAACGTAGATACCATCTTCTTTTGCTTCAACAGCGGTTACTTTGGTTTCAAGCATCAGGTTAAATTTGTCTTTGATACGTTTGGTGTAGACTTTAACCATGTCTTTATCCGCCGCTGGGATAAGTTGGTCAAACATCTCAACCACATCAATCTTAGAACCTAGCGAGTGGTAAACCGTCGCCATTTCTAGACCGATGATACCACCACCCATGATCAACAGTTTTCCAGGAACTTCTTTCAGTTCAAGTGCATCCGTTGAATCCCAAATGCGTGGGTCTTCATGAGGAATGAATGGTAGTTTAATTGGACGAGAACCAGCTGCAACGATGGCGTTATCAAAGTTAACCACGGTTTTACCGTCTTCACCTTCAACTTCAATGGCGTTAGGGCCAGTAAATTTGCCGAAACCGTTCACGACAGTCACTTTGCGCATCTTCGCCATGCCGCCAAGACCGCCCGTTAACTGGTTGATAACTTTTTCTTTCCAAAGGCGGATTTTATCGATGTCCGTTTGTGGTTCACCAAACACAATACCGTGCTGGGCCAATGCTTTCGCTTCTTCGATAACTTTTGCAACGTGCAGCAACGCTTTTGATGGGATACAACCCACGTTCAAACACACACCGCCAAGGGTGCTGTAGCGTTCAACAAGTACTGTTTCAAGACCTAAGTCTGCACAGCGGAATGCAGCGGAGTAACCAGCAGGACCGGCACCAAGTACGACGACTTGGGCTTTGATTTCTTTGCTCATTTTGACCTCTTGTAGTCATTATCCCTAACAGGCTGAGTGGATGTTCTCGTTGTTTTTAGTGTTTAATCCAATGAATTAAACCCATGACTGAGCCAATTACTTAAAACAAATGAATTAAAACGAATTATTTTCAGACCGCAACAGTTTACAGAGATGTTAATGGTGTGAAAAGTAAATCCATTTAGCCTGTGAGCTAGACGACAATTCGATTAAGAAAAAATCCTTCATAATCCAATTGTTCAATTATTCGTGTTAGCAAGGGCGGCTTTAACGGCCGCCCTCTCTTTCACTAAACTTGGCTTACAGAACCAGACGACGAATGTCTGATAGCGCACCATTTAGGTATGTGATGAAACGCGCACCTTCCGCACCATCAATCACACGGTGATCGTATGACAGTGATAGTGGCAGTTGTAGGCGTGGTTCGAACTCTTTACCGTTCCACACTGGCTTAAACTCAGACTTAGATACCCCAAGGATACCGACTTCTGGCGCGTTAACGATAGGCGTAAACGCTGTACCGCCGATGCCACCTAAGCTAGAGATAGTGAAACAGCCACCTTGCATGTCTGCAGCGGTCAGTTTACCTGCACGGGCTTTCTTCGATACTTCAGCCAGCTCTCTTGATAGCTCATAAATACCTTTTTTGTTCACATCTTTGAAGACAGGAACAACAAGACCATTTGGCGTATCAACAGCAATACCCACGTTCACGTACTTCTTCAGAATCAAGCTTTCGCCATCTTCAGAAAGTGAAGAGTTAAACGATGGGAATGCTTCTAGTGCTTTCGCTACCGCTTTCATGATGAACACCAGTGGGGTGATCTTCATGCCAGTGTCGTTCTTCGCTTCAATCGCATTTTGCTCTTTACGGAAGTTCTCAAGCTCGGTGATGTCCGCATTATCCCATTGGGTAACGTGTGGGATCATCACCCAGTTACGATGCAAGTTAGCACCAGAGATCTTCTTAATACGTGAAAGCGGTTTTACTTCTGTGTCACCAAACTTGCTGAAGTCCACTTTTGGCCAAGGTAGCAAGCCAAGCGCGGCACCATCACCTTTACCAGAAGCCACTGCGGCAGAACCCGATTCAAGACGCTTAAGCGCTTCTTTCACGTAGTTTTGCACGTCTTCTTTTAGGATGCGGCTCTTACGGCCAGAACCTTTGACTTTCGCTAGGTTAACACCAAATTCACGCGCAATACGGCGCACAACAGGTGATGCGTGAGAGTACTCATTGTTCTCTTCAAACTCGGCAGGTGCTGCCACAGCTGATTTTGCCGCTTCCGCTTTTGGCGCTGATGCGGCTGGAGCCGCTGCTTGCGCAGGGGCCGCTACGGCAACGGGCGCTGCACCGGCAACTTCAAACACCATGATAAGAGAGCCTGTTGACACTTTATCGCCAGCTGCAACTTTGATCTCTTTCACAACACCAGCAAACGGCGCAGGAACTTCCATTGATGCTTTATCGCCTTCAACGGTAATAAGAGACTGCTCTTCACTCACGGTATCGCCAACCGCCACCATGATTTCCGTCACTTCGACTTCATCACCACCGATATCCGGTACGTGGATCTCTTTTGCTGCCGAAGCGGCTGGTGCTGCAGCTACAGGTGCTGCCACTTGAGCAGAGGCTGCCGCCGGAGCGGAACCCGCCACTTCAAAGATCATCACCAGTGAACCTGTCGATACTTTATCGCCAGCGGCCACTTTGATCTCTTTCAGTACACCAGCAAATGGAGCAGGTACTTCCATTGAGGCTTTGTCACCTTCAACCGTCAGTAGAGATTGCTCTTCTGCGATTGAATCGCCGACTGCGACCATGATTTCAGTGACTTCCACTTCATCACCGCCGATATCTGGCACGTGAACTTCTTTAAGCTCAGCGACAGCCGCGGCAGCAGGAGCCGCAACTGGTGCAGCTTCCACTGCTGGAGCTGCGACCGCTGCGCCTTCTGCTTCAAAAATCATGATAAGTGAACCGGTCGATACTTTATCGCCAGCGACTACTTTGATTTCTTTTACAATACCCGCTTGAGAAGCCGGTACTTCCATAGAAGCCTTATCACCTTCTACAGTAATAAGAGATTGCTCTTCTTCAACCTTGTCGCCAACGCTGACAAGAATCTCAGTAACTTCAACCTCATCCGCACCAATATCCGGTACATTAATTTCGATTGCCATTATTCTTTCCTACCTTAATTAAGCGTATAGCGGGTTTGTTTTTTCAGTATCGATGTTGAATTTCTTAATCGCTTCAACCACAACTGATTTCTCAACATCACCACGTTTCGCTAGTTCGCTTAGCGCGGCAACCACAACGTAACCGGCGTTCACTTCGAAGTGACGACGTAGGTTTTCACGGCTATCAGAACGACCAAAACCATCAGTGCCTAGTACTTTGTATGATTCAGCCGGGATAAACGCACGTGCTTGCTCAGCGTAGTTCTTCATGTAGTCAGTTGCTGCGATGGCAGGCTCGTTACCCATTACTGTTTGAATGTAAGGTACTTGCGGCTGCGCTTCTGGATGAAGCATGTTGTAACGCTCACATGCTTGGCCATCACGAGTCACTTCGTTGAATGATGTTACTGAGTAAACATCGGAAGCCACGCCGTACTCATCACTTAAGATTTGAGCCGCTTTGCGTACTTCGTTCATGATCGTACCTGAGCTCATTAACTGAACTTTACCTTTAGAGCCAGTCGTTCCTTGTGGAGCGTAGCTTTCTAATTTGTAGATACCTTTACGAATACCTTCTTCAGCGCCTTGTGGCATCTCAGGCATTGCATAGTTCTCGTTCATCAGCGTTAGGTAGTAGAACACGTTCTCTTGATCGCCATACATGCGGCGAATACCGTCTTGCATGATGACTGCAACTTCGTAAGCAAATGTTGGATCGTAAGAAAGACAGTTAGGAACCGTTGCCGCCAATATGTGCGAGTGACCATCTTCGTGCTGTAGACCTTCACCGTTCAGCGTCGTACGACCAGCGGTAGCGCCCAATAGGAAACCACGTGCTTGTTGGTCACCTGCCATCCATGCCATGTCGCCAACGCGTTGGAAACCAAACATAGAGTAGTAGATGTAGAACGGAATCATTGGCAGATCGTTTGTCGAGTATGAAGTTGCAGCAGCAACCCATGAAGACATAGCACCCAGCTCGTTGATCCCTTCTTGCAGTACCTGACCTGAAGTCGCTTCTTTATAGTAAGAAACGATGTCGCGGTCTTGAGGAGTGTAGTTCTGACCGTGTGGGTTATAGATACCGATTTGACGGAACAGACCTTCCATACCGAAAGTACGTGCTTCATCTGCAATGATTGGCACAATATTTTTACCAATGCTCTTATCTTTGAGCAAAATGTTCAACGCACGGACAAACGCCATTGTGGTTGAGATTTCACGTTTTTGCTCTTCAAGCAGAGGCTTGAACTCTTCAACCGCTGGAATCACAAGTTCTTGAGTGAACTTAGGCAAGCGTTGAGGTGTGTAACCTTTTAGCGCTTTACGGCGAGCGTGTAAGTATTCGTGCTCTTTCGAGCCTTCTGCCAATGTTAGGTATGGCAACTCTTTCACAGCTTCATCTGTTAGAAGATCTTGTAGACCAAGACGATCACGCAGTTGCAGTACGTGAGTCATGTCCATTTTCTTCACTTGGTGAGCGATGTTCTTACCTTCTGCCGCTTCACCCATGCCGTAACCTTTAACGGTCTTCGCCAGAATCACGGTTGGCTTGCCTTTCGTGTCTTGAGCATTAGTAAAGGCTGCGTACAGTTTAGAAGACTCGTGACCACCACGCTTGAGCGCGAAAATTTGATCGTCAGTCATATCAGCAACAAGCGCCGCTGTTTCTGGGTATTTACCAAAGAAGTGTTTACGCACGTAAGCACCATCTTTCGCTTTAAATGTTTGGTAGTCACCATCGATGGTTTCGTTCATCAACTGAAGCAGCTTACCTGTGGTGTCTTTCGCCAGTAGAGAATCCCAGTTGTTACCCCAAATCACTTTAACAACGTTCCAACCTGCACCTTTAAATAGGCCTTCAAGTTCTTGGATGATCTTACCGTTACCCATTACTGGGCCGTCTAGACGTTGCAAGTTACAGTTGATAAGGAAACATAGGTTATCAAGCTTCTCACGAGCGGCGAATGAAATCGCACCGCGTGATTCTGGCTCATCCATCTCGCCATCACCTAGGAACGCGTATACACGCTGTTCAGAAGTGTCTTTCATACCACGGCCATCAAGATATTTGAGGAAACGCGCTTGATAGATTGCAGAAATTGGACCCAGACCCATAGATACGGTCGGGAATTGCCAGAATTCAGGCATCAATTTCGGGTGTGGGTAGGAAGGAATACCTTTGCCATCCACTTCTTGGCGGAAGTTGTCAAGTTGCTCAGCCGTTAGGCGGCCTTCAACGAACGCACGTGCGTAGATCCCTGGAGAGATGTGACCTTGATAATAAACCAAGTCACCGCCATCTTTTTCATTAGGCGCACGGAAGAAGTGGTTAAAACATGTTTCGTAGAACGAAGCAGAAGACTGGAATGACGCCATGTGGCCGCCAAGATCGAGGTCTTTTTTCGATGCACGTAGAACGATCATAATCGCGTTCCAACGGATGATTGAGCGAATGCGACGCTCAAGCGTTGTGTCACCTGGGTATGCTGGTTCTTGCGCAGCTGGAATGGTGTTGATGTAGTTCGTGGTAATACCGGTTGGCATATCAACACCGTCTAGACGTGCTTTATCTAGAATTTGCTCAAGTAAGAACTGAGCGCGTTCTACACCTTCTTCACGTACAACTGACTCAAGGGCGGCTAGCCATTCCTGAGTTTCCAGTGCATCTACGTCATGCTTCATGTCAGACATGGCGATCTATCCTTCTATTGGTTGGATCTATAAAACAAGCAATTCGCCGTAGGTTACGACTCATTACCCTGCTGAATTCGGCGCAACGAACGCTCACGACGAGACTCTTCTTTGGTCAAATCCAACAATGTTTCTTCGATATAAGCTAAGTGAGAATGGGACATTTCGCGCGCCTTTTCCGGCTGACCAGAAACGATCGCATCCACGATATTAGCTCGGTGTCTACTTACTTTCTCCACCACTTCATGGCGGCGGTGTAATAGTTTTAAATTCTGTAGAACATTTTGCTCAAGCAAAGGAGCGAGGCTGCGAACAATATGCAAAAGCACCACGTTGTGTGCCGCTTCAGTGAGAGCGACTAAAAACGCGACCACCGCAGACGCTTCTGCTTCGACCTCTTTTTTCGCTTGTTGTTCACCAATTCTCGCCAAACAGGCTTGAATGCGAGCAAAATCTTCCTCAGTACCACGCAATGCTGCGAAATAAGCTGAAATACCTTCCATCGCGTGGCGCGATTCCAATAGATCGAGCTGGGTTTCAGAGTGGCTAGACAATAAATTTAGCAGAGGATCAGAAAAACTCTGCCAAATGTTCTCACTGACAAACGTACCTCCACCTTGACGGCGGGTTAATAAACGCTTGGCTTCGAGGCGTTGAATGGCTTCACGAATGGATGGACGAGACACCTCGAACTGTTTTGCCAGTTCTCGTTCTGGAGGCAATTGTTGCCCCGGAGAGAGTGTTCCTTCCACTATCAGCCTTTCTAACTCCTGTTCAATTACATCAGAGAGTTTTGGCTGACGAATCCTTTGATAAGCCATAATTTATTATTCTTCTACTCTTTGCAGTCAATTGGTAATACCAATTTCAAGTTGGTGCAGAAATTAACATAATTAAAACGTAGCTGTCCAGCCAAAAGTTGACCTAAATCATAGAACAGCCCACGCTTAAACACTTTGATAACAATAGTCGATTAAAACAGCAATATTATTGGTCAGACCAATTACAAAATGAATACAGATGGGGAAATGATGGGCTAGAAATGGGGAAACATTCGTTGTCATCTACCCTTTCTAGAGGAAACATTCTTTGGCTCCTCCCCCTTCTAGGGGGAGGCTGGGAGGGGGTGTAATTCGAAAAACACAAAATCAATCAAAAGATATACCCCACCCTAACCCTGTCTCTTGATCACAAGTCTGGTGAATCAAGAGACTTAGCCAGTTCATACCCTTCAAGGATGGTTTGTAACCTAAACCATCCTTGCCATAATGTCTTTATAGAAGCACGACCCGTTCGCTTTGTATTCTTCCAACCCCCTAATCGAGCAATACCTCTGTAAGCCCATGATATGTCCGGAGCTTCCTTCGGTAGCCCTTTTCTTTCTAGCTTTAGCCACATCAGCTTCCATGCTTTGCCTTTTAATATCGGCTCACAACTGCTCTTAGATAACTCATCTGATTCATTCATAAATCTCAACTGGAGCAACCGAGTCGCGATAAAAGCCAGAATAACGCTGAGCCTTTCTAAGTTATCTTTGCTTTGCATTCTCAATTGCTCGACTTGAGTGCCTTCACTTTTCCAGACTTTATGAAAATCTTCAATTAGCCAACGCAGCTCATAATAACTGACGATTTTAAGTGCCTCTTCCCTGCTCGTTACTGGCTCTGAGGTCAGTAAGTGCCATGCGAGCTTATCGTTACTCTCTCCTTGCTCTATGCATCCCACGTAGTAAAGCGAAATGTTATTGAACTCTTTTTTCTTCGCGGGAGATTTGAGTGTCACAGGGGCATATTTGATGTCTAGGTGAACCGTGCGAGCTTTACGGCCGCCTTTTTGCGGTATGTCGAGCACTCTTTCTCCTGCTGATTGCAGCTTGGAAGCGTAGTCATAAAGACGATTATCATGCTCTTTTATACAGCGACTTTGCATTGAGCGAACGAGGAATCGCTGTTGTTGCTCTTGCTTGTAAGTGAGGTATTCAAATAGGTCGGCTTCTCTATCGCACACAGAAATAACATCTGAGATTTTCTCGCCAAGTCGCTCTGCGACATGGCGAGAAGCTTGCTCCCATTTATAGCTTTCTTTCTCTTTGTATGGTCGAGTGGCGTACTGGTGTCCTTGTCCACGCTTTTCAATATCTCGAGTCCAGCGTTGTTGTTCAATTAAGCCAACAACCACTTGAGTTTCGGGAGCAAAAAGTAAGGTCGAGTGTATGAACATAGCCCGATTTCGATTGCCTTGATTGGAGTGCCCAAGTTCATCTTGTATGCTGCGATGGGAGTAACTTAGAGAAGTCGTATCTTCTAATGCAAGAAGTGTTTGTTGTTCTAAAGCCTCTTGCGCTGTGACATGAAAGCCCGCTTCAGCGATATCTTCTGCTTTGATTTGCTCATTACGGATAAAGCGATAAGCCCCTTCCATATCTGCAGGGGAGATGATGAGTTTCGAGACCGGTACGCCAGGTTGCTCGGCCAGAGAGGCTGCTAGGGCAACGAGTCTTTGAGTACGTCTTGGGTCATTGAGGTGAGCTTGACCAAATTGCTTTTGTGCCCAGAGGGTTGGTTCTATATAAGTCATTCTAATCATCCTTGTTATTGCTTAGATGATCAGATCATGAAACATAAAATTAGTTCAAAAAAATCCCCAAGCAGAGGCTTGGGGATTTGTGTATAAGAGACAG
>NZ_CAWNHY010000238.1:0-25947 GCF_963874335.1 Vibrio sp. V10_P2A27P122
TGCGATAAAAGTGCAAGCTTTTTGATTCTCGTCAAGGTGTAGGTGAAAGATATGATTTACGAGGATGTTTGGTCAATCTTGATTTTCTTACCTATTGGTTAAGGTAAATTGAACAATGTGGTGTGATGCAATGATAAGCCTGTTAGATTCTAGGTTTGCACCGCATAGCCAGAACCAATTAATACACATAAAAAAATAACAAATGTTCTATTTAGAACGGCATCACTCCAGTGTTCAGTGATATTTAACCCACGTTTACTTTTAAGTGATGTTATTTTTGGGTGGTTTTGAATAGGGTAAAGCTATTGTTTTTTACAAATACCTATGATGTCAGTAATGTTTATGATGAAGATGAAGCCAAGCTATTACGTGATTCCTATGCTTATTGCATTTAATGTCCATGCGGCTGACAGTCAGTGTGATGTGATTTCCAGCCAGTTACACGATGTGAGCAATGGCTCTGAAGCGGTTGAACATTCTGGCGGGTACAGCGTTCGTGACAATCCGCCTATTCGCTGCGCCGAGGTCGTGTTTAAGACCAAACAGAGTTACGACAAAGTGGTTGCTTGGATGAATGATGATTTCACGGCGATTTATGTCGATGGTTCAGAAGCAACGTCCAATATGGTTCGATTTCGAGAGGATGATGTAAAAGCTGGCTACGTGAAAATGAAGGTAAATCAACCAATTACCGCTTATGTCTGTTTTGGTCAATCGAGCGTTCCGATCAGTCAAATAGAGTGCGATATAAAATAGATTGCTTAGCAATGTTAAGTGCCATCTCCTTAAATGGGGGAGCAAATGATAGTCAGGCCTTATCCTGACAAAGCCATACATTTCGATACCCAATCCTTTTCTCATTCAACGTACAATCGCCGCACTTAATTATTGAAAAGGGTTGTTGTAACGATGTCAGCAAAATTTGTACTCTCACCCATTATGGGTTTGATGGTTTGTTTGGGTATGCATACACCAACAGTATTGGCTGAGTCAGTCGCTTGGGATCAAGCTGGTCAGCAATGGCAGACTCAACAATCGCAACATTTTATCGTGCACTTTCGCAGTGAATTGGCCCAGTACGCGGCGCGTTCGTTAGATATTGCCGAGAAAGTGCATCAAGACCTTGCCAGTCAATTCTCAAAGATGCCAGCTGAAAAAACGCACCTAACGTTGGTGGATGACTACGACTATTCCAACGGTTGGGCAACGCCGCTGCCTTATGCTCAAATTCGCTTGATCTTAAATCCCCCCAGCGATGTCAATGGATTGGAAGGCAATGATGAATGGTTGCACATGCTCATCCGCCATGAGTACACTCACATTGTTCATATGGAATTAAATGAGCGTGCGGTCACCGGAGCTCGACGTATTTTTGGCCGTCACACACTGCTTTTCCCGCATGCAATGACACCCTCGATGCTGTTAGAAGGGTTAGCGGTTTACATGGAAAGCCAAAATGAACAAGGTTATGGACGTTTGCACAATAGCCATTTTGCGATGCAAATGCGTATGGAAGTGGCGAGCGGACAACTAGCTGATCTCAACCAAATCGTGGTAGCGAACAAACGTTTACCGCTTGGCAGTAATTACCTCTACGGCGCGTATTTTATTGATTATTTAGCCAAAACGTATGGCGAAGACGCACTCCAACATTTTTTAAGCGATTACAGTGGCTACCTAATTCCGGGCGTTTTCTTAAACCGAAGCGCTCAACGTGCTTTTGGTAAAGACTTTTTTGCGCTTTGGCAAGAGTTCCGTGCCGATCTAATCACGCAGTTTTCAGATCAAATTGTGCAAAGTAAGGAACAGTCTTCGGAGGCTCAATCTCTCGATAGCCAGCCGTTTGAATATCTATTAGCCAATGGTGGATCAGAGCAATTACTGGCTTGGCGTCGTGATGGGGTTGATCGAGCAAATTTAGCGATGTGGGATAGTAAGCAAAATCAATGGCAGCGTTTATTGACTACAAAAAGCTTAACTAGCCTCGATGTTCATCCCCAGCAAGGTATCGTCGCGTCACAAGTGAATAGTTATCTTGATGGACGAGTGTTGAATGATCTTTATCGCTACGTTGATGGGCAGTGGCAGCGTTTAACCGAGCAACAGCGCTTTACTCAAGTACGTTGGAGCCGAGATGGGCAAAGTGTTTTCGCTACCCGTCATGAACAAGGGTTGCCTGAGTTATGGCAGGTGACGCTGGATGGGCAGCAAACCCGCCTATGGCAAGGCACATATGGTTGGGTCATTGGTGATATGGCGCTGTCTCCGACAGGTGACATTTATGCTTCCGTGAAGCAGCCGTCTAGCGCTTGGAATATCATGCGTTTTGTCGCCAAAGAGCAGCGCTGGTTGGCTGTGACTGAAACATCAGCAACTGAGCATCAATTGAGTTTTACCCAAGAGGGAGATCTGCTGTTCAGCGCCGATTACACGGGGCGTTATCAGATCTACCGAATGGACTTAACCAGTCTGCAGCTAGAGCAATTGACCAATGAAATTGGTGGTGCTTTTTCTCCGCAATGGAATCAATCGCAAGGGCTTATCTACCAAGCTTATGAGCATGATGGTTACCATTTGCGCCACATTCCGGCGGTGACGGCTTTCAATGAGGCTCCACTGTCTTCCTTTGCCAAGGTGACATCCGTTGCTTCGACGCCGATATCTCAGGTCGAAAAAAGTGACACTACCGACTACTCACCGTTGTCGACTTTAACGCCACGTTATTGGGTTCCCGTTTGGCAAGGGGATGATAACCAATCGTTACTTGGTTTCTCGACCAGCGGTTCAGATGTGTTAGGGCGACATCAATATGAGATCCAAGCGGCTTGGGATACAAAAAATGCGTTGGCGACGTACCAATTGGGGTATCAATATGACAACCGTTGGCAAGCGACGCTCAGCCGAGAGCATGAGTTTAAGTTAAACCCATTGACCAATAAAGACGATCGCATTGTCCGTCAAGATGACTTGACGTTACAACGTAATTATTTATGGCATGGCCTCGATGATAACTTAACGTTTGGTATCGGAACTTATTGGCAGAAAGAGTCATTGATCAAAGCGCCTCAAAGTACGCGCTATACACAAGCCAGTGATGAGTGGCTAGCAGGGGCTGCGCTGCAATGGGATAACCGTGAAGGCTTATTGAATGTTCCTGGTTATGCGTGGGGTCATTACGCTGATTTGGTATGGGAGTCCAATGTTGGCGGTGATTACTCTGGACAAAAATGGCAGGCGCAGTGGCAAGCACATTGGGACCTCCCGGGGAGCTTCAATCTTACCACTCACCTTGCGGCAGGTTATGCAGATTCAAAAGCTAAAGCGTTTGAGCTAGGCAGTTACGAAGGCGACAGCGCGCAGCTCTATGGTCGCCAACAGATAGCGTTGCGTGGCTACAGCTCTGCGGCTCAAGTAGGGCAAGCCTACGCGACACAAAGTGTTGAACTAAGCCGCTTATTGTATCGCGCTGAACGAAACTGGAATTTGTGGCCAATTGGCTTGGGGGATATTTCAGGTTCTGTATTTGTCGACTCAGGATCAAGCTGGAACGATAACCAAAACTACCAAGCCCTGACGGGGATTGGTGCTGAAGTGCAGATCGATACCATCGTACTTTATGGCGGCACGTTACCAGTACGGATTGGTTACGCTCATGGATTAGACAGTAAATTAGGCAAAGATGAAGTGTATATCAAGCTAACGGCTCAGTTTTAACCGTTTGTTGAGGAGGAAAGGGTCGCATCAAATGCGACCCTTTTTGTGTTGTAAGCTGAAACAAGGCTTACTGACCACTCAAACATGAGAGCATGGTTATTTTTAACTAACAATGCGAGGGTTATACCTGAAAACGACTCACGGTATTTTGCAACATCGCCGCTAACTGGCTAAGTTCGACGCACGCTTGAGCGGCGCTGGAAGAACCTTGTGCAACTTGCTTGGCTGATTCACTAATGCGTTCGATATTGCGGCTGAGCTCTTCGCTAACCGAATCTTGCTCTCCGCACGCACTGGCGATTTGAATGGTCATATCTGCGATATGCGCGCTTTGATTACTAATGTGGTCAATCGCGATTTGAGTTTGGCCACTTTGCTCCACACATTGTCCCATAAGTACACTGCTTTGTGACGTCGCTTCACGAGCACGCAGTGCACATGTTTGTAGGCTTTGGATAATATTGACGATGTCGCCCGTCGATTGCTGAGTTTTGCCAGCTAAAGCACGGACTTCATCAGCCACAACCGCAAAACCACGCCCTTGTTCACCAGCACGCGCCGCTTCAATTGCTGCGTTAAGTGCAAGCAAATTGGTTTGGTCGGCGATGTTGCTTATCACGTCAACGACAACGTTAATTTGCTGTGCTTGTTGCTCAAGTTCTAATACGCGTTGTTCTGCTTGATCAATTTCTTGAGTCACAAGAGAGATAGCATTAGCGACGGAATCCATCTGTTTTGATCCAAGGATGGATTGTTGGTTACTTTCACGAGCGGCGTCAGAAGCGACTTCTGTGCTTCGTGCCACTTCTGCAACCGTTGATTTCATTTGCGTCATGGCCGTAGCAATGTGCATGACCTCGACCTGTTGCTCTTGCATGCCCTGTGATGTCTGTTCAGAGACGGCGCTAACTTCATCGACAGCATGAGATAGTTGAGTCGCTCCGGCGATGATCTCTTCCACCATTGAGCGTAAATTCTCTTGCATACTTGAACACGCATCGGCCAATTCACCTAGCTCATCTTGCCCAATATGCTGACGTGCTAATCGATGGCTTAAATTACCTCCAGCAATGGCGTTCGCTTGCTGTACAACCAACTGTAGTGGCTGGCAGATTAAGCGAGAAAGTAATAGTGTAATGAACACCATAAACGCTATCAGCGCAACGATGCTGCCTGTGGAAAATGAGGTGATAGCTTGAATAAGCGTCATCAGTTCAGAGCGATTTTTGGCAACAAAGGTTTGGTTTAAATTGAGAAGATCGTCAATCGCACTCTCTAGGCGTTCAAATGTAACCAAAGAGGCTGAGATATCCCCTTGAGCTTTTACGATATTTTGATTGAGGATATCGTCATTAAAAGAGCCCAGCGCAGTCAAGTAGTCACGCCAGAGGTTTTTAACTGGCATAAAAATCGAACGCTCGTGATCGGTCCAAACCGCACGCTCATAGGTGGCCAGTGCACTATCAATTGCTTGATAGTGTTCCTGCATCCAACGAATATCCTCCGTAATTTCGGCTTGATCGGTTGCGGAAAGCAAACTGATTTGAGCACGTCGCACAGAAGCCATATTGTATTTGACGTTATTGACCATCATCATTGATGGGAGTGTGTCATCCGTTAGATTGAGTAGGTCATCTTGTATTTCGTTCAATGAACGATATAGGTAATAACCGAAGGCGATGTTGACTAACGCGATAATAGTAAAGGCAAGCGCAATTTTTTTGCGAATGGCTAAATCTTTTAAAAAAGACATGGTAATAAGTGACCTCGGAGTAAAACAACGGAGTTATACCTGTCCCACTTGCAGTATTGCTGTATTGATCACGTTCATTGACGCCAATTCCACCATTTTATTGATGTTTTTTCGGCCTCACTTACTGGTCATCGACAGCATCTTAAGTGGCTTGGGTATCGGGTCACGTCCATATGAAAATAGAGAGATATCCATAAAGTTGTGCATCGTATCACAATTGAAACTTGACTCCTATGGTGTTTTTGAGATTTTTGTGAGTGAGATATTGGGTGTGGAGAGCTTAGAATAACGCTCAAGACGGTTATTTTAAGCTTTGTTAAGGTCACAATTCTTTACATCTCAACCACCTAGTTTATAGTGATTTCCATTTTGAATTGGGTGCTAATTGGGTAACGAAAGGGATGGTTGTACTGTTCACTTGGTACTTTTGGCGTTAAGGTAAACGGAAAAAGGTATTTGAATCATGAAATTAAAAACACGTTTACAGCTACTGTCTGCGATCGAACATAAAACTGAAATTCCGATGCTGCTGCTATCGGTAGTGTATGTGATCGTCGCTTTACTACCAGATATTGCACCTTTACAGCCCGAAGAGCTTGATTTTCTGGAGCACCTGCTTTGGATTATTTGGGCATTGTTTGCAACGGAGTTACTGGTTAAGGTTTTACTCAGCCCACATCCAGTGCGTTACATGGTAAAAAACTGGCCAGACGTGTTGATTGTGGCCATGCCATTCCTACGTCCGCTCCGTTTTTTACGCATTTTACTGATCTTGCCAAGAGCATGGCGTCAAACAAAGGCGGTACTGAGACAAAAAACGCTCAGCTTTATTGGGCTAACCAGCTTATCGACAGTGCTTCTTTCCGCGGCTTTTGTCTATTTGGTCGAAAAAGGCACGGATAGCCCAATCAATGATTTTTCTGATGCGATTTGGTGGGCAATGACCACGATTACTACTGTTGGTTACGGCGATATGTATCCAATCACTCCATTTGGGCGTGGTGTTGCCGTGTTTCTGATGTTGACGGGTATTACACTTTTCGGTTTATTGACCGCGAGTGTCGCCTCATTTTTCATTGAAGAAGATGGGCAATCAGCAGAGCATAATAGTGCACATCACACGAAACAGCTTAATAAAGTGTTAAAACAACTTTCTGTTCAACAACCTGTTCGCAAGCGTTTTCATTTAGCTCGCTACCGTGCTCAGTTGGCCTCTCGTCATAAGAAATAACCACTGAAGTTCTAGTTATCATCGTATTGGAATGCCAGAGATTGATCTAGGTGGTTTTAAGCAGAGTGATAAACTCACTGAGCGGCATAGGTTTATAAAAGAAATAGCCTTGTAAATAGTCAATTTCTCTTTCGTTCAAAAAATCAATTTGATCTTGGGTTTCCACACCTTCGGCGATGGTTTTTAACCCAAGTCGCTTAGCCAAATCGACTAAGTTTTCAACAATATGGCTAGAGATCGCATCACTACCGATCATGGTAATAAAGCTTCTGTCGATTTTTAAAATGTCAAACTTGAACTCTTGCAAATAGTTCAAACTAGAATGACCCGTACCAAAATCATCAATTGCTAGCAACACACCTATTTTATCCAATGACTGGAAGAGCTTTTTTGCTTCATCACTATCAATAACCAACTCTCTTTCAGTGAGCTCTAGCGTTAAAATATGTTTACGATTGTTGAAGGTTTCAATGAAATGTTTGCAATCATCAAACAAATTGGAAGCAACACAATGTTTGGCCGAAATGTTAAATCCAATACTGAAATGCTCTGGAAATTGTGACTGATGTAATGAAAGTTCATGCTCTACTTGGGACATTAACTGAGTCGTAATAGGAATGATTAGCCCAGATTCCTCCGCCAGGGGAATAAAAAGATCGGGCCTCACTAATCCATGAACAGGATGTTGCCAGCGGGCAAGCACTTCGATATGGCAGAGCTGGCCACTACCATCAACGATCGGTTGTACATACGGAATGAACTCGTTGGATTGAATAGCGCGTTTTACTTCTCCTTGCATTGACGAAGCTTGGCCGAGTTTCCAATAAGCAAAGCCGCCTAAACCAATACTCATAAGAAGAACTAACATCGTGCTGGTTTGTTTGGTGTTTTTAAAATAAAGCCAATAGTCGTCCAATGTCAGCTTAGCTGAAAAGGTATAAGGGTATTGAGAGGATATGAGGCTCAGTGTTGTTTGAACCTGCTGATTCGATACCCTCCCTTCACTATTTAATTTATGTTCACCAACTCCAAAATAGAGAATTCCATAATCTTTTAACAGAGTAATAGTGTTGGTTAGATAGTAGCCATTGACCCCCGTTATTACCGAACCTTTGGGGTATTGCCGATGAAAAGTGAGCACGGGCATTAATGGTGTTAGCCGATTACCATCGGATAAATAGAGTTCATGTGCCGTATAATGCTGAGTGCGGTAAAAAGTTTCGCCGTGTAATGAATTACAATAAACGTTTGAATCTTTTGCCAAGTTTAATGTGCGTATATCGGGTGTGGTGGCAACAAGCTCTCGTAAATATGGAAATACCTCTTTGCATTCCATCTGTAGGTAATATGACGCACGTTCGTTAGCGACTTCAGCATTTCGAATGACCCGATTAAACTGAATTTCACCTACTTTGAGTTTATCTTTAATATAATTGTTCAAATCAGTTTGTGTTTGCCAAGCGATAATTGGACTAGCAATAATAATAGGCAGCAAGCAATATAAAAAGCTAACTACCCATCGTTTAGATCGTTGATGTTTTACTAATCTTTGCATTAAGTCTGGTGGTTGTTTGCGTGTTGATGCCATAAGTGTAGCAAATAGATTTAGAAAACCATTAGTTTATATTGATTTCCATCCCAAAATTGTCTCTAGTTATTTTGTTTTTCTATCTATTGTGTCTTACGGCAGCATTATCATTTAGCCAATCCATTGATCAAGCATGTGTTTATCTGGTAGCGCTGTCATTGCCCCTTTTTGGGTGGTGGCTAATGCTCCGCAGCCATTAGCCCATTGCACTGCGTTTATGATAGTACCCTTAGTAAACCACTCTTTATGTAATGACAACTGGCAAAGTAATCCACCGACAAAAGCATCTCCGGCACCTGTTGTATCGATAGGTTTTACGGCTTTTCCCGTAATCATTGTTTGCATCTCTGCTGTGATCACCAGCGCTCCTTTTGCGCCTTGAGTAATGACAATCAGCGGAATGTTCAATTCTTTCACTGAGATTAATCCCTGCTCAAGGCTAGGGCGCTGCGTGAGCAAGAGCAGTTCGTCATCGGAAAACTTAACCACATCTGCCATTGCCACCACGCTCATCACCACTGGGATCATCTCTTCGGAGTTAGGCCAAACCTCTTCTCGTAGATTGGGATCAAAACTGACAAATCCCCCGTTGGCTTTGATGCGTTTAATCGCTTCAATGGTAGTGCTGCGACTCGGTTCACTGGCCAGTGCAATGGAGCAACAATGCAGCCATTCGCCCGCTAAAAAGGTGGGAATATCTGAACATTGGATGAATTGATCCGCGCTAGGTTTCACCATAAAGGTAAAACTGCGTTCGCCGTGCGAGTCTAAATCGACCACGACGGTTGATGTTCTTTGCTGTTCATCCAACTGCAAATATCGGGTGTCTACTTTCTCTTCGGTTAATGTGGATTGCATAAAGCGCCCCATAGGGTCATTACCCACACGGCCAAAAAAGGCGCTATTACCCCCCAATCTTGCGATGGCAACAGCCACATTCGCCGGAGCACCGCCCGGACATTTTAGATAGTGTGCTTCACCATCAGGAATTAAGTCGACGACCGCGTCGCCTGTCACCCAAACTCGATTCATTTTTTCTTCCAATATCCGTGTTATTCGCTGAAGAAATAAGCCCACTCACATCGAGCGGGCTTAGGAGCATAACAGCCTTGGGGGTTACGCTGTTGCTTGTTTATCAAGCTTTGCGCGCTCTTTAGCACCCAAAACAAGTGTTAAGGTAAAGGCAATGACAAAAGAAATCAGCATACCAATCATGTAGTAGCTGATTTTCTCTGGGTTAATGGAAATCACTCCTGGAAGCCCAGCCGCGCCTAACGCTTGTGCTTTGACATTAAACAAGGTGATGAATGCACTGGCACAAGCTGAACCGATGATCGCAGCAATAAATGGGTAGCGAAGTTTCAGGTTTACACCGAACATTGCGGGTTCGGTAATGCCCAGAAGGGCGGTCACACCTGATGGAATCGCAATGCCTTTTAATTTGATATCTTTGGTGTTCATACCAACCGCTAAAGCTGCTGCACCCTGTGCGACGTTTGACATGGCCGCAATAGGAAAAATAAACGTACCGCCAGTAATGGCGATGTCAGCCAATAGTTGTGTTTCGATAGCAATAAAGCTGTGGTGCATGCCAGTAATCACAAACGGCGCGTAGATAAAGCCAAACAGTGCACCACCAATGAAGCCAGCAGAATCGTATAGCCAGTTCAGCCCATCACCCAATAGAAAGCCGATATCGCGGGTAATCGGGCCTACCAGTGTGAAGGTTAAAAAGCCTGCAATGAAAATCGAGAGCATAGGCGTCAGTAAATTATCCAGTACAGAAGGGATAATTTTGCGCAGGCCATTTTCGATTTTTGCAAGAATAAAGGCGGAGACTAAAACGGGTAAGACAGAGCCCTGATAGCCGACTTTCTGGATCTCAAAACCAAAAATATTCCAAGTAGGGATGGTGCCTGCGACAGACGCGCCGCCAAATCCCCAACCATTAAGCAGGTCTGGGTGAACCATCAACATACCTAATGCAGCGCCAAGGAATGGGTTGCCGCCGAATTTTTTAGAAGCAGAAAATGCCAACAAAACAGGAAGATAAACAAAAGGGGCGTTAGCGAAGGTGTTGATCATGCTGGCAAGATCAGCCAAGCCCGGGTTGGCATCAATCAGTGACTGCCCTTCGATAAAAAGCCCAGTGGCTGTCAGTACATTGAACAACCCCATCAATAAACCGCCAGCAACGATGGCCGGGATAATAGGGACAAAAATGTCAGACAACCCTTTAACGGCGCGCTGCACTAGGTTCTGCTTTTGTGCTCCCGCGCTTGCAACATCATTGGTTGACATTTCAGCAAGGCCGGTCAGCTTGGCCATTTCCGCATAAACTTGGTTAACGATACCGGAGCCAAAAATAATTTGATATTGGCCAGCGACTTTGAATTGTCCTTTGACACCTTCAAGTGAATCAATGGCTTGTTCATCAACCAATGCGTCATCTTTTAGCGCTAATCTTAAACGTGTTGCACAGTGAGCAAGGGCTTGGATATTTTCTCTGCCACCTAATTGCTCTAATAATTGTTTTGCTATGACTGGATAGTTCATAACCCACCCCGGTTGTTGTTTGGTATCCAGATGACTTGATCTCTTTAAGATAAGCATGGTGGATAAAATTAAAATAAGTATTTTTGGGAACGTTTGCAGAATGGATTTTTGATGAATAATTCAAAGTAGTCAAAAGCCAACCATTGATTCTGTGAATTAGATCAGTAAAAGAGAGATCGATAATTCTACAAACAGCGTTAGAATCACACTATTCGAGCGTTTGCAGCGCTGAGTTTTGCAAACAATCCCAAAACAGAATGAGTAAGGTTATGTATGTCGAGTTTGCACGATGTCGCTAAGCTGGCCGGAGTTTCTAAATCGACGGTTTCACGCGTTGTAAATGATGAGTATGGTGTTAAAGAGTCTACAAAAATCAAAGTGTTAAAAGCTATTTCCGAATGCGGCTATATGGTCAACCAAGTCGCTAAAGATCTCAAATCACAAAAAACCAATTTAATTGGAGTCATCGTTCCGCGAGTCTCTTCGCATGCGACAGCACAAGGCGTTGATGGTTTAAGTGCCATATTTGAACAAGCGGGCAAACACGTGTTGCTTGCCAATACTCATCAAGATCACGCTAAAGAGTTGGAATATATTCAAATATTTAATCAAAAGAGGGTCGAAGGCATTGTACTTTACGCCACACACCTTGATATGCCATTAGTGAAAGCAATCCAACAATCTAATGTCCCGGTGGTATTGGTTGGGCAAGATGGTTCACTGCACGATATCCCAAGTATTGTTCATGATGATCTTCGCGTTGGATTCGAAGCGGGTAAACGGTTGATAGCAAAAGGTTGTCAACACATTGGTTTTATTGGTGTTCAGAGCGATGACGTAGCGGTGGATTGCTTGCGTTCTCAAGGGTTAGAGCAAGCACTGGGTATCAACAATTTAACCCTGTTGTTTCATGTGCGTGGTGATTTTTCGATTGAATCTGGTTACTTACAAGCTAAAACATTAATCACGCAATACCCACAATTAGATGGTCTTTTTTGCGCAACCGATAGAATTGCGGTTGGAGCGGTGAAAGCACTACAAGAGTCTGGAGTTCAGGTTGGATCGCAAATAAAAGTATTAGGAGTTGGCAATGATGAGCTCGCATTTGTCAGTAACCCAAGCTTATCAACATTCAACTATGCCTTTGATAAAGCAGGTGAAAATGCAGCCAAGATGTTGCTTGAACGTATTGCTGGTCGTGGGCAGGAGATGAGTAAAGTCGTGTTAACATTCCAAAATATCGAACGTGAAACCGGCTAAGTCTGAAGGTACTTGCTGAGGGGAAGCCCGCATAATTGAGGGCAATATTTCACCAATGCTTGCAAGCAGGCTTATTTTTTTATATTTTGCAATCGTTCCCAGAAATTGAGTGTAAGTCATGTCATTAGAAACAGTGCCAGTGGAAAAAATGTCATTTGAAGAGATGGTGAGATTAGTTGGCGGCCCGGCCAATATTCAGCGAGTACTCGCACCAAGAGGCGAAATCGTTATTGCGCTGCGAGATCCAGCTTTAGTCAATGTTTTGCCTAGCCACATGCGATTGCGTGAAGTGCTCGGTGAATGGCAGCTTTCATTTTTGATTCAACAAGATAGCATCAATGAATATGCCGATGAACTGATCAACAGTTTAGGTCGAATGATTGACTCTCAGCTGCGGCTTAATGCGTACGCCTATTCCTCGCCAAACGATTGTCCCTTTCGTCCAACGTGGCATATTTCTCCGCCGCAAGGGCTGCTCAATGACCCAAACGGTTTCATTTATCACCAAGGAAAATATCATCTTTTTTATCAGTGGTATCCTTATGGGTGTGAGCACAAGGATAAATATTGGGTACAACTGACGAGTACTGATCTTATTCACTGGCAATGGCAAGGTATTGCACTGACTCCATCAGATTGGTATGACAGTCACGGAGTTTTTTCTGGTCATGCTTTAAGTCACAACGATGAGTTGATGCTTTTCTATACTGGCAATGTTCGGTTAGGTGAACAGCGATTGCGTCAAACAACGCAGTGTTTAGCTGTGTCGCAAGATGGCCTCCGTTTTGAAAAACGTGGCCCAGTGATCCGTAATTTGCCAACGGGTGTCACGGAACACATTCGCGACCCTAAAATAGTGCGCCACCGAGGCAAATGGCTCATGTTGCTTGGCGCGCAAACAACGCAGTTGCAAGGTCGGATCGCTATTTACCATTCACATGATCTTAAAGAGTGGCATTTCGATGGTCTATTTGGTGAAGAAATCGCACCGCTAGGTTACATGTGGGAATGCCCTGATATGTTTGAAATTGCGGGCCAAAGTTATTTTGTTTTTGGCCCTCAAGGGATTATTTCAGATAACGTGAACCACACAGTTGTCCATCAAAATCGTATTGCAAAAGTCTTATGGGATGAAAATGATCATCCTCACTTTTGTCATCTGCAACCACTGGATCACGGCTTTGATTTTTATGCTCCTCAAACAATGCAAACGGCAGACGGGCGGCGCGTCTTGTGTGCATGGATGGGGCTGCCTGACGAAATTAATCATCCTAGTTGTGACAACGGCTGGCTGCATCAACTTACGGCACTGCGTGAGTTGAGTGTTGAGAATGGTCAACTTATTCAAAGGCCTATAAAGGAGCTAGAGCAGTTATGCAACCAGCCGGTAAGTTTGGAGTTAAGCGATAAATGCACCATTCTCAACACCAAAAGTTTTGAAATGTGTATCACTTTGCCGTGGGGGGCAAGCTTACGTTTGTTTGAAAAAGATGAGCAATACATTGAACTGAGTTTGGATGCCCAGCAAAAAGTATTACGCTTTGATCGTTCCCATACTTTGATACGCCAAGGTGATGTGATTCGTGAATTGGCCTTAGAATGTGAACAGGTTGAGCTGCAGATTCTCGCGGATAATTCTTCATTAGAAGTGTTCATCAACGGCGGAAAAGCAGTGATGAGTGCAAGAGTGTTTACCGAACAAGAGGCGACAGGAGTATCACTATTAAATGCGTTGGTTACGGCCAAATACTCTCCTATCCAGCCCGTCAGCGCTTCTTCATTCGCTACTCAATTCTAAATTAAGCCGAAAGTAAACTTTCGGCTCAAAAAATAATAACCTTTTTCTTTCTTGGTCTATCCTTAAGTAAAAGATAAGTGAGATCAACATGATCGGTATGAGTTCAGACAATAGCAGAGATGATATTGACCTCTCTTCTGGTCTGCATTGTCCTATTCATTAAACACAAGAGTCAGATGGTTATCATGCGGTGCGATGAAGTCAACGCACAGTGCTTAACTCATACCATTGATTAAGGCGAAATGAAGTATGTGGAAAAGTGTCAAAGTGATCTTTGTTACCCAAGTTGTTCTGGCAGTGTCCATTGTGTTGGGCATTTCTAGTTACATTGATTACCAGTCAAAGAAAGCGGAGCTACAGCATAGCCTAGATACATCAATCTTGAATGCAAAAGAGCGCTTGAGCTACAGCCTACCTAAAGCAATTTGGGATTTTGATTTACATGCCGCCAAACTCACTATTTCAGCAGAGTTAAATAACCCAGACATACAAGCGGTTAGAGTGAAAGATGCGGGTGGTACACCACTTCTTTTCCTGAGTACATCACCCGACTCTCAAGATGTCAAAGAGATGGAACCCAATGAGGGGAAACAATACGAATCCATGCTCTCTTCGGTGCAAAAGCTCACCTTTGTTGAGTATGAAAAGGAAAATGAAGTTGGTCAGGTAGAGCTTTTCTATAACACAGATAGGCTAGAAAAAACCTTGTTACAAAGTCTGCAATATAGCCTGATTGAGTTGCTGATTTTAGATAGCGTAATGATTGTATTCCTAATTTTGGCGTTAACGAAAACCGTCCTTCGCCCGCTCAACGATTTGACAGAGCGAGTGGCCGATCTTGCAACCGGTGAAGGGGATTTAAGTCGTATCATTCCAGAACCCAAATATAGAGAGTTTTCGCAGATCATCCGCAGTATTAATCATTTTACGGAGTCGCTAAGGGAGATAGTTGTACAAGTAACGAATGCTTCTGTGCAGTTAAAAGACACCGCAGAGATGAGTGGTCAGGTTGCCATGAGAAATGCGCAGCAAATTGATCAACAAAAACACAGTTTATCGACTGTCGCTGCCGCTTCCACACAGATGAGTCAGTCGGTGGCAACAGTGGCTGAAACCGCTAATGACGCCGCAAGGCAAGCAAGTGAGGCTTCTCAACTGGTCGATAATGTTTACCAATCAATAGAACGCTCCGCTGCCGAGATTGTAAACATGCGTTCCGAAATGGGTTCGGTAAACGCGGAAATGCATAAGCTGCTTGATGAAGGGCGAAAAATATCAACGGTGGTCGGGGTGATTAATGACATTTCCGAGCAAACCAACTTGCTGGCACTGAACGCTGCTATTGAAGCGGCACGCGCAGGTGAGCATGGCCGTGGTTTTGCAGTAGTGGCTGACGAAGTGCGCAACCTTTCGACCAAAACTAGCCAATCCACCGAACAAATCCAAACCAATATTCGCTCACTTAGCAGTGCAACAGAATCGGTTGAGCAAGAAATTATTCGCATCTCTAATTTGTTAGAAAGCACCGCTAAGCGAGTATCAGAGTCACAACATTCTGTTGAGCAGGTGAAAAATACTATCTCTGAAATTTCTGAAAGAAATGGCGAGATTTCGCATGCTACAGAAGAGCAGAAACAAGCCATTGATGAAGTCAGTCAGGCGATTGTTGAAGCATCAGAGGCCACTAATGAGCTGTCGAGTAGTGGTCAAGATAATGCTCAGAGAACGAAAGAAGTTCTTCAACTGAGCTCAAACATCAAAACTCATATGCGTAAGTTCAAAACATAAGTTCCACCTTCAAGGAGAAGAAAGTATGAAGCGTCTGTTGATCTTTATTTTCAGTATGATGATGGCCTTACCGAGTAGCTTTGCTGCTACTATTACGGCTGCGCAAGATCCATGGCCACCGTTCATTTCACCGGATAAAAGCATGCCGGGGCTATCGGTAGAAATCGCTGTTGCGGCTATGAAAACACAGGGCTATGACGTCAATTTTCAAATCATGCCTTGGTCACGAGCATTAGATGAGGTGAGTAAAGGCAGAATTGATCTGTTGCCCGCAACTTGGTATACGCAGGAGAGAACGGCTTATTTACTTTACAGTGACTCATATTTAGAAAATGAACTGAGCTTTATTAAAAGAGCAGGCGATACTTTCGAATTTTCAGGTTTAAATAGTTTGAGTGGCAAACAAGTTGGCATCGTTAGGGGCTATGGTTATGGGGATGACTTTTTATCCGCCACTAATTTCAACAAACCAGACGCTAATGATCTCACGACTAACTTGAAGAAACTGCAAGCCAAACGAATTGATCTTACCCTTGAAGATAAGTTGGTTGCGTTATCGACCATGAAAGAGGCGGGCTTAAATAGCAGTGATTTTCAGTTTACCACGGCATCTTTGTCTAAAAATCCTTTACATGTTACCTCAGGCAAAGCGAACCCTAATGCGCAGAAATATATTGATGCGTATAACAAAGGGTTAGCTACGATTAAAGCTGACGGAACATTTGATGCCATTTTAGCGAAATACGGTATTCAGTGATTTTTTTTAAAAAAAAAGGCCGCAGTTTTAACGCTGCGGCCTTTTTCTATTCCAATAGGAGTTGAATCCTTTGAAGTAAGCATTGGGGTAAATATTAGCGTTTTGAGCCGCGCTGCTCAGCTTTACGTGCTAATTTTTGCGCACGCTTTTGCTCGATCAGTGATGCGGTATCGCCGCCAATGTGTGCTTCTCCACGCTGTTTTGCGAGCTGAACTTGTTTTTCTCGCTCACGGAAACGGGCCAGTTGTTCCGCAGAGTGAGTACCGAAGCAGGATGGGCAACTGACGCCTTGCTCGTAGACTTCGCTCTGTTTGTCTTCATCGGTAATCGGCAAACGGCAAGCGTTACATACATCGTAGTGACTCTCTTTTAAAGCGTGCCCTACAGCCACTCTGCCATCAAACACATAGCAGTCACCTTGCCATAAGCTCTCTTCTTGCGGCACTTCTTCTAAGTATTTCAAAATGCCACCTTCGAGATGGTACACCTCATCGAACCCTTGCTCTTTTAAATAAGCCGTGGATTTTTCACAGCGAATCCCGCCAGTACAAAACATCGCTACTTTTTTGTGTTTCTCTGGTGCGAGGTTCTTCTTCACATAATCAGGAAACTCACGAAAGGTTTCAGTGTGTGGGTTAAGCGCATTTTTGAAGGTGCCGATTTGGATTTCATAATCATTACGGGTATCGACAACCAGCACATCAGGGTCTGAAATTAGCGCATTCCAGTTTTCTGGTTTCACGTAAGTGCCCACAACGTGACGAGGGTCAATGCCTTCAACGCCCATAGTGACAATCTCTTTTTTTAGCTTCACTTTGGTACGGTTAAATGGCTGCTCTGAGGCTTGTGATTCTTTGTAAACCGTGCCTTTCAAATTCGGTTCAGCATCAAGCCAAGCCAGTAGCACATTTATCCCTTTGCGTGTTGATGCCACGGTGCCGTTAATTCCTTCACTGGCTAATAATAGCGTGCCACGAATTTGGTTTTCCTCCATTAGTTCAAGAAGCGGTGCTTGCAGCTCTTGGTAGTGATTGAGTTCAACAAACTTATAGAGTGCACAGACGACGTACTGACTCATGGGGTACCTTTTAAAAAACGATATAAAGAATTGAGGCGCATTATAGCGAAGGGACGCGCCCACAAATACGGACAATTATTAAGGACAATATTAGATGGGGTAGACCATTGGGAAATCCATGGTTGGATGTGCGGCGACAAGCGACGAGTAGCCATACACCTGCTCAATTCTTTCTGCATTGAGCGCTTCCCAAGGTGGCGCATCACAAACCAGTTTGCCATTGTGCAGCATCACCATGCGATCTGCATATTGAGCCGCAAGGTTGAGATCGTGCAGCACGACTACAACAGCGCACTGCTCTTGGCGTGCTAATGAACGTGCAATGCGCAGTGTATTGTGCTGGTGAGTCAGATCTAACGCTGACGTTGGTTCATCCAGCATCAGGATTTTTTTGTCACCGGAGTGGTGAAGTTGAGTTAATACCCGCGCCAGATGTAAACGTTGTTTTTCACCACCCGATAAAGCTGGGTAGAGATTGTTCGCTCTATCGCTGATATCGGTTTGTTGCATATAGTGTAGCGCGACTTCACTGACTTGTTGGTGGCTTAAATTTAATGGCAGTGCGCCTAATTCCACCACTTCTTGAGCGATAAAAGGAAAGCTCAACGTACTTTGTTGCGGAAGAATAGCCAAGTGCTTTGCTAACTCATTCGGTAGCCACAGTGCTTGCGGAACACCGAAGTAAGCCATTTTGCCTGTTGATGAGATTTCACCGCTGAGTATTTTCAGCAAGGTACTTTTTCCAGCACCATTGGGGCCAAGTAACGCTGTGACTTGACCTGAAAAAATCTCAATATCAATCTTATCCAAAATGGTTCGATGGCCAAATTTAACCGATATATTACTGGCTTGGATCGCTGCCGTTGTACTCAAAATACTTTGCCTTTTTGTTGAAACAGAAGATAAAGGAAGAAAGGTGCACCCACCAGCGCAGTCACAATCCCGACAGGCAGCTCCGCAGGTGCCACTGCTATACGGGCAAACATATCGGCGACAGTGAGTAAGAGTGCACCAAGTAAAGCCGAAATGGGGATCAAACTACGGTGATCGGGGCTAACCAGCATCCGGCCTAGATGAGGGATGACCAAACCGATAAAACCAATCATACCCACCGCGCTGACGGTCACTCCAACGCCGAGTGCGCTGAGTAAAATCATTGAACGTTTAAGCCGTTGCACAGAAATGCCTAGATGACGCGCTTCAGACTCGCCAAGTAATAGTGCGTTGAGCGCCATCGCTTGACGGGAGAAACAGACGAGCAGCAGCAGTAAGGTCACAGCGCACAAGAGAATATTTTGCCAGTTTGCACCCGCCAGTGATCCCATTGACCACAATGAGAGATCGCGTAGCATTTGATCGTCTGCAACATAATTCAAATAGCCAATACCCGCCCCCGATAGCGCGCTGATGGCGACGCCTGCGAGTAGCATGATGGTGACGGAAGTACCAAATTTACTGGTGCCTAATCGATAAACCAACAAGGTAGTCAATGCACCGCCTAAAAAGGCAAAAATAGGTACCACCGCAGCGCTCATCCACGGGTTGGAAAACAGCGCTAAATTGGCGAATAGCACAATCGCAAGTGCGGCTCCGAGGGCTGAACCTGCCGAAACACCGATAATGCCAGGCTCAGCTAATGGATTACGAAACAAGCCTTGCATCACCGTTCCGCACAGCGCCAAAATTGCGCCGACCAACAAGCAGAGCAGGGTACGCGGAAAGCGTATTTCGTGGATGACTAAATTGATGTGCGCGGCAATGTCATTGGAGTGCAGCACGAGACTTTTTATGCTGTCACTGAAGCTGATATTCATTGGACCAACGGTGACAGAATAAAGGCTCACTAAGATTACCAAAACTAACAGCGTCGCATTCACCACATTTTTTGAGAGATGACGTAACAAAATAAGCTCCTTAAGGATAGAGCAATGCGTTTAGACGTTGCGCTTCAGCCAAGCTTTTAAGGCCTAACCCGCCGACGAGAGCGTGGCCATCGATGGTGATGATCTGCTTATTTATCCCAGCCGGAGTTGCTACTAACGTCGGTATGGATTGCAAAATGGCGTCTGCTCCTCCGAGTTTTTCATAACTGCGGCCACTGACTAAAATCACGTCTGGTTGCATCTCAATTATCGCTTCCATCGACAGTGGTTTATAAGACGTCACTTGTTCAGCGGCTGGGTTAACCGCGCCAGCCAACTCAATAATGCTGTTTGGCGTGGTGTCACTGCCCGCCACGTTAGCTGCTCTTCCTTCGTGGATAAGAAGAAATAGCACCTTTTTCGGAGTCTTGTGGGTAGATTGATGGTGGATTAACGCCGCTATTGTGCTTTGAACTTGCTGTTTGAGCGCTTTAGCTTGAGGCTTTGCATCAGCGAGCGTCGCGATTTGGTCAATGCGTGCCAACAACCCCTGTGGTGTGGATTCATCATTCACCACCTCGACGTTAACGCCAGCGCCTTTAAGCTGTTGCAATGTGCTTTCTGGCCCCATTTCACTAGAACCAATCAATTGTGTTGGTGCTAAGGCTAATAATCCTTCTGCGGATAATTGGCGATGATAACCGATTTTTGGGAGAGCAAGATCGTTTGGAATTTCACTGGTGACATCGACCGCAACAAGTTTATTTTGTGCGCCTAACGCAACGAGGATTTCGGTCACCGCGCTGCCCGCACTGATAATCCGTTCTTGCGCGCAGAGCCAAGGTGAGAAGATGAAGAGCGTTATGGCAACAAGCCAATGAGAAAGAGAGTTGTGTGTCATCGTGTTGTACTCATGAAAATCATACGGTTTTTAAAAGCGCGTATGAATAGGCTATTGGGGATGATCGGTTAATAACTGCGTGGCAGCGATGCCATTGTCTTGCAAGAAAGCCAACAATTTAACCAACTGCTGCACTTCAGCGGTTTTGTCTGCGCCAATCACGATGGGGCGATCACTCGCTTTGCTTTGTTCTAACAACGCCAATGTGAAGTTATTCCAATCGATATACTGTTTGCCATCGATAGCCCAGTAAGGTTCGTGCGCCAGAAGATTCACTGTGATTGACTGCTTGTTCACTTCACTCACGGTGGGTGAGTCGGTTGTTGGCAATGAAACGTCTAATGACTCAAATTTAACTGCGGCTGTAAGCAGTAAAAACACCATGACAATAAAAATGATATCCAACAATGGCGTTAAATCTGGCATTAATGAGGATGAGTTAGAGTGCGGTGTCTTAATCATGATGCATTAACCACATCATTGTCAGAGACGTCTTCATACTTAGCTACACGCTCTTGTTTGGTGGTGCAATCATGCTGTAAAGAAACACCTTCGAGCCATAAGTTGACATAATTTAGTGTGTGCTCAAGTTTTGCCATCACTCTGTCAGCCCATACGCCAAGCAATTGAGCGCCGGTAATTGCGGGAAGTGCGATCAGCAAACCTGCAGCCGTGGTTCGCATCGCAATGCCTAGGCCATCCGCAAGGTCGTTTGGCGTAATATTGCCAGAAGAGAGCGCCACCCCTTTGAACATTTCAATCAAACCTAACACAGTGCCAAGTAAGCCTAGCAGCGGGCTGATCACACCAATCAAAGATAAAATACGCAGTCCTGAATGCAGTTGATGACGCTTTTCTTGCAACCAAATGCCCGCCGCATCTTCACGTAATCCTTTAGAGAAATCGTGATGAGCAAGTAGCATGGCAACCCCTTTATAAAGCAATGGGCGCTTGCTGGAAAATTCACTGGCTAACGCCTCAATTTGCGCTGTATTGGTCGGTGATATTTGGTTGAGCGCACTACCGATCGCACCTTTTCCAACACCAAGGCTAAGCAGTACTTGGAAAAGCCGTTCAGTAATGATCATGGTCGCAAGTGCTGAGCAGACAAAAAGAGGCCAGGCCATCAGGCCAAGTTGTTGTTCTAGTTGAGTAAGTAGTTCCATTATCCTTCCAATTTAAAACGTACTGGGATTTGCACTCGGTGGGCTATTTTTTCACCGTTCACCACTTGAGGAGAGAATTTCCATTGTTTGATGGCATTAAGAGCTGATTCATCCAGCAGCGCCGCGCCCGACGAAGAGAGCAAAACCTGTTTGATTTGGCGGCCGTTTTCGTCTAACCACACCTCATACATAGCGACCCCTTCAATTCCTCGTTTTTGTGCAAGCCTTGGATAAACAGGAGGGGCTGGGCGAGTAACAAAAGACGGCGCATCGACTAATTTCGGTTGATTAGTTGCGCCGCTGCTGCTTGGGGCGGCGGCGGTTTTCGGTGTCGATTCAGCGCTATTTTCATTCTCTGTAGAGGATGTCACAGCTTCCTTTACAGGAGTTTGCACTTGTGCTGATTTTGTCGGTATTTTAGGAGCCGGTTTGTCTTTTACCGGTTTTGACAGGCTCTTTTTCTGCACC
The DNA here is from genome assembly GCF_963874335.1 of Vibrio sp. V10_P2A27P122. Lineage (NCBI taxonomy): Bacteria > Pseudomonadati > Pseudomonadota > Gammaproteobacteria > Vibrionales > Vibrionaceae > Vibrio > Vibrio sp. V10_P2A27P122. The sequence goes on from NZ_CAWNHY010000238.1 coordinate 21,921, forward strand.
ACTTTTTGCGGCTCTTTTTTTGCTGGTTTGGGCTTGTTGGCTCTCTTTTCTGGAGGTGGGGTTTTTGCTGCTTGCTCTTGTACTACCTGAGCTTGAGGTTGAGCCACAAAGTTAATCGACACTGAGGTGGATTGATTTCCCGCAGGCATGGCAAACACTTTTGATTCGTCATCAACAAACAAGATCGCCGCGTGAATCGCGAGAGATAGACTGCCAGCGACAAGATATCTAGTGAAATTCACGTGGTACTCCATATAACAACAAAGCGTTCTGTCTGATGAAGGGATTATTACTCAACATCAAAATAAGATCAATTATCAATTGCATTATCATTTGCATCAAATTATGATTTTACGAATTTAAAAGCTGGGTTAGAAATGCCTTGTTAGCACAGGGGTTTCCATCAACCATAATCAATCATAAACAACCTGAATTAATTCACCCTTGCCATAATTTTACTTACTAGATCGGGTTTTTAGTGGCGATTAATGTGATGTACTGAGCCAGCGTAAGGCGATTTAAAGCGAAGAACGAACTGGAAATGAATATGGATTTACTTGAACAGAAAGTGGCCTCTTTATTAGAGCAACAACCGACCTTATTGCCGGCAGCGATGGCGCAAGAGTTGGATGTGACCGAATTTGAAGTGGTGCAGGCATTGCCTAAAGAGATGGTTGCGATTGTTGATGGTGCTCAAGCTCAATCGCTGTTGGAATCATTAGCGGATTGGGGAATGGTCACAACGATTGTCCACTCTTTTGGCTCTATATTTGAAGTGAAAGCGCCTTTTCCAAAAGGGAAGTTGGCTCGTGGCTATTATAACTTGATGGGTAAAGAGGGTGAGTTACACGGCCACTTAAAGTTGGAATCCATCCAACACGTTGCTTTAGTCAGTAAGCCTTTTATGGGACGTGAAAGTCATTACTTTGGTTTCTTTAGTGAGCAAGGCGATAACATTTTTAAAATTTATCTAGGCCGAGATGAAAAGCGCGAACTGATTGCAGACCAAGTCGCACGTTTTAGAGCATTACAACAAGACGTTCATTCCAACCAATAATATTGATATAACGATAAGCCCTGAACGCTGAGCGAAAGGGCCGAGGAGAAAGTCATGGATCAGCAGATCAAACAAGAGCGATTACAAGGACGATTGGAACCTGAAATCCAAGAGTTTCGTCAAGAACGTCGTACATTGCAATTGGCTACAGTGGACGCGGAAGGCCGTCCGAATGTGAGCTACGCGCCATTTGTGCAAAACCAAGAAGGTTACTTTGTGCTGATTTCACACATCGCTCGTCATGCGCGTAACTTGGAGGTGAACCCGCACGTCTCCTTGATGATGATTGCAGATGAAGAATCATCAAAACAGATTTTTGCCCGTCAACGGCTGACGTTTGACGCCGTTGCGAGTGTTGTACCACGTGAAACGGCGTTATGGCAGCAAGTCATTGGCCAAATGCAAGCTCGTTTTGGTGAGATCATTGACGGCTTAAGCCAGCTGCAAGACTTTGCTGTATTCCAATTGAAAGTAGAAAAAGGTCTTTATGTGAAAGGCTTTGGCCAGGCGTATCAAGTGTCTGGTGATGACATGGTTGATTTTGTGCACCTTGATGAAGGGCATAAGAAAATATCTAACGCGTAATCTTAATCGCTCAAGATACATTGGACATTGGAAGAAAAGGCTAGTTATCTAGCCTTTTTTATTGAGGAGTTCATGGAACAACAAAGCCAGCATAACGCTGGCTTTGTGAATAATGGTTTAATCGCTAAAACTCATATTTAGCGGTAATAGCATAGTTACGCTCAGCTTGAGAGTAGTCGTTATCTAAGCTTGTTTTACCGCGGATATCATTCCAACGGTAGTACTCTTTGTCGGTTAAGTTAAATATACCCGCAGTAATCGTGACATCTTGCATTGGTTTAAAGTAAGCGGTGATATCAACAATGGTCGCACTCGGCAGTTCAACTTGGTTTTTTGTGCCGCTATTAAGCTTATCACGGTTGATATTACTGGCTGATTTCGCAGCAGTATAATTCAACTTCAGGCTAGTCCCCCAAGTGGTACTGTCATCATCATAATTTAGTGCTGCGACAACATTCCATGGGTTTACGCTGTTCAATGGACGTCCGTTACCATCTTCACCTTTGCTATAACTTGCCGCTAGGCGTGTTGATATACCATTCGGGGCTCCAATTAACTGATCCAATTTTAATTGATTTGATAATTCAATTCCTTTGATCGTCGCTTCACTTAAGTTGACATAAGAGTAGTGCTCTATCTTGTTCTCTTTCTTTGTTATGACTTGTTCAATGAAATCATCATAATCGCTATAAAATGCAGAAATTTCAGTTGCCGAGGAGTTTGTATTGTGACGATAACCCAATTCATAGGCCAAGCTTTTTTCTGACTTAAGGTATGGGTTTGGATCGTTCACATAATTGTGAGCAATGTTGTCATACGTGTAGTACAGCTCAGTAAAGTTAGGGGCACGGAAACCTTGGCTGACTTGAGCAAATACCGAATGTTGATTATTGATGCGGTACAGTGCACCAAGACGGCTGGTGAGTGCTGAATCGTCAAATTTAACGAGGGGTTCTGTGGTGCTACCACCGGGATCGGTGCTAAATGAATCATAACGAAGGCCTGGTGTGACAATCAAATTACCGCTCAAAAGGGTGATCTCATCTTGAACAAAGAGGCCGATTTTTTGGTCTGTAGCATCCGGTGTATAAACCAAAACTTGATTTGGCGTGGCAGGATCCGAGTTGAGTTCTGTATTGGTATTTGAAATATCGCTACTGGCAAAACTTAAACCATAAATAAAGTTATGTTCGGTTTGACCTAAGGTAACTAACTTATCCAGTTGCGTTTCTAATTCAATTTTATCTTCATTATAGAAGTAATCTTTGGTTTGTTGGTTGTCCGCATTCGCTGGAGTGTAAGGAGGCCTTCCTGACGATGCTTGCTGAAAACGGTGCGTTAAGCCGTTATCTTCTTTGCTTTGCCAAGATGCTCGGCTAGTGATGATGTCTGCGATGGCAGAGTCAGCTAGCCAAATGTGTTTGATGCCAAGGCGATACTGTTTCGTTGTATCTTGACCATGATAGTTTTTGTAACTGGAATGAGCGATATCAGAATCTGTTTTGTTATGCAGTGCTTCACCAAAGAACTCCAAACGGTGAGCATCGCTCAGTTGATATTGGAGCTTAAGTAGCAAGTCATTTTTTGCACTATCTTGACTCTCTATCGAATAATCTTCTTTACGATCTGCAAAATTTTGTTGCTCTTGTCCATCACGGCGAGTATAGGCGACCAAGGTCTCTAAATTGCCACTTCTATTTGCAATGGCAATATGTTCACTGAAAGATTTATCTTCTGAAGAGTAGGAAAGCTTTGCTTGTCCGCCTGTGGTTGCGTCTCCTTTTAGGAAATCACGAGGATCTTTGGTGTCAAAAGCGACGACACCACCAATGGCATCACTGCCGTGAAGGCTTGACGCCGCACCTTTGATGACTTCAACACTCTTTACCATATCGGGATCGATACTGATAGCGCTCGAATTGACAAAAGAGTAAGGACCTCCGTCGAATGCTTGTCCTTGTGTGACTCCATCAACCATGATTTTGATTCGATTACCTTCTACGCCGCGAATATTGATGGTCTGTACACCTTGGCGAGATGAGCTATTGGTTGAAACTCCAGGGGTATATTCAAGGATAGCTGCGACATCTTTTGCCATATTGGCTTCAATGTCTTTGCTCGAAACGACAGCAACAGAAGCGGCGGTATTTTCGATGGTTTGAGAAGTTCGCGTTGCCGAAACAACGACCTCATCGAATCGAGAAACTTCTTCTGCGAGAGCAGCAGGGGAAAGCGCTAGTAATATTGAGGCTGATAGTAGTGTTTTAGTGTACATCTGAGTTATTACCTTATTCATCAATAATAGATTCAAGCTGTGCGCAATGATATTGGATCTAAATGGTAATTACTATCATTTGTATTTGTGTGCTGGGATGAAATATAAAT
>NZ_CAWNHY010000239.1:0-25601 GCF_963874335.1 Vibrio sp. V10_P2A27P122
CATTCATACTCCTCGTGATTTCAGAGGACCACGCAATGTTTTCGTTAATGGTAATAAAATTAAATTTGTAGTTTATGCCGACACAAAAAAAGGCATTGTCAAATATCACCCTCACCCAGTGAGGCTAAAAAAATGCTCCGATATTTTTTACACAAGAACATTAAAAGGGCTGGTTACCGTGGAGTTTATTAGATGATCTCAAGTTGTTCTGGTTGCCAGAAGCGCCGTGAGTGGTTAATCAAATGGAGCAAAATTGCTTATGAAAGATCAAGAAAAATCATTGCTGATAGCAAAGCTAAATCAGCCGATGCAACTGAAGGAGCTGGAAAGCCTTCAGGGGTATCTAAATAATCAGCTAGAAAAAATGGGCATTAGCGTGCTTGTTGTTGATTCATCTGTTGAACCTCAACTGCATCAGCCAATATCTGCTTTAGTTGATGTAATCAAAGCGCAAACCGAAGCAATCAATAATCTCGTTGGAAGTAACATTGCCATTCTTGATGAGCTGGTTGCGCAAAACTCACAGCTTGAAGAAGAGCAAGAACAGCCAAACTCACCAAGATCACTTGATGATTACGAAGTCGAAAGCGAGAGCATGTAATGCCAAGGCGTGTGCAAAAAATATGTCGATTAAAAAGCTGCAACGCATTAACCAGAAATAAAAACGGTTATTGCGATTCACACGCAGAGCACGCAACTGGGTGGGTAAGAACTCAAGCGAAAAAAGGAAGCTCATCAAAGCGTGGCTACGGTTCAGCTTGGCGAATTAAAAGAGCGCGCATCTTAGAGAGAGATAATTTCCTTTGTCAGGTTTGCTTGTCAAACGGGATCATAACAGCGGCCAGAGAAGTCGATCACATCATCAATAAAGCCGCTGGCGGTACTGATGATGACGACAATCTCCAATCCATTTGCAGCCCATGCCACAAGGAAAAGACCGCGAAAGAATCTAGAAGGTAGCTTTTAATGGCAGGAGTACCGGGTAAATCAGGTCGTCGAAGTAAGCCAACTGCCAAGAAAGAACTTGCAGGAAACCCCGGCAAACGCGAGCTAAATAAAAGCGAACCAAACTTCGGCTTAGTAACCAATGTTATGTGCCCGGAATGGCTAGGCGACTACGGCAGAGAATTATGGGAAACCATTGTGCCGCTTCTGTGTAGAGAAAAAGTTCTATCAGGAACTGACATACAGAACGTAGAAGTTTACTGCTCTGCTTATCACCAGTTTCGCGAGTGCGAAGACAACATAAAGCAGTTTGGATTAGTCGTCACCGGAGCAACTGGTGGCCCAATTAAAAACCCAGCCCTTACCGCCAAAAACGAAGCAATTAAACAAATGTCCTCATTTGGAGCAATGCTTGGATTAGACCCATCAAGCCGCTCTCGAATTATTGGCGGGAATAAAGAAAAGGCGGGTAATCAGTTTAAGGATCTGTTGTGAGCAAATACCCAGCAGTTGACCAAGCTGAAAAATTCGCACGAAACATTATCGCCGGAAGAACACCTTCCTGCAGATACATCAAGCTTGCTTGTCAGCGTCACTTTGACGACGTTAAAAAATCAAGAAAAAAAGAATATCCATACAAGTTTGATAAAGCCGAAGCTCAGCGAAGAATAGATTTTATTGAAATGTTGCCGCACACCAAAGGTGAGTGGGCATTTAAAAGACAACTCCTAACCTTAGAGCCTTGGCAAAAGTTCGGCATAGCAATGACGTTCGGATGGAAAAGAAAATCTGACGGAATGCGCCGCTTTCGTGAGTCATATTGGGAAGTTAACCGTAAAAACGGAAAATCAGCCATTGCCGCTGGTGTTGGACTTTCTTGTTTTACGCAAGATAGAGAATTCGGCGCTGAGGTTTACTCAGGCGCAACAACAGAGAAGCAAGCTTGGGAGGTTTTTAGACCAGCTCGCTTAATGGTTAAAAGAACGCCACTTCTTGCTGACGCAGCAGGAATAGAAGTTAACGCATCAAACTTAAACATACCCGCTGATGGCGCTCGCTTTGAGCCAATTATAGGTAATCCGGGTGACGGTGCATCACCATCTTGCGCTTTAATTGACGAATACCACGAACACGAAAGCGACAACCTTTACGCGACAATGCTTACTGGTATGGGCGCACGTAAACAGCCACTAATGGTGATCATTACAACGGCTGGCGCAAATATCGAAGGCCCATGCTACGACAAGCGCCGAGAAGTAATAGAAATGCTCGAAGGCATTGTTGAAAGCGACGAGTTATTCGGATGGATATGGACGATAGATGAAGATGACGACTGGAAAAATCCAGACGTTTTAGCCAAAGCAAACCCCAACATTGGGGTTTCTGTTTATCGTGAGTACCTAATAAGTCAGCAGCAACGCGCAATAAAACAGCCTAGGTTTACCAACCGCTTTAAAACAAAGCACCTTGGCATTTGGGTTACCGCAAAAACTGGCTTTTACAACATGGCTCAGTGGGAAAAGCTCAAGGATGAATCATTAACTCTTGAACAGTTCGAGGGCCAACCCTGCATACTTTCATTCGACTTAGCAAGAAAACTAGACATGAACTCAATGTCTCGAATTTTCTGGCGAGACATTGACGGTAAGCGGCACTACTACAGTGTAGAGCCAAAGTTCTGGGTTCCTGAAGATACCGTCTTTGATAACGACAACCAGAAGTTGGCCGAAAAATATCAGAAGTGGGTTAACCAAGGAATTTTGTACGCAACGGACGGTGCCGAAGTTGACTATCGAGAAATACTCGAAGAAGCAAAACAGGCAAACAGAATCAACCCAGTTCTTTCATCACCAATTGACCCATTTGGCGCAACAAACCTAGCGCATCAGCTTGATGACGAAGGTTTAGAGCCTGTAACCATCACGCAAAACTACACCAATATGAGTGACCCCATGAAAGAGATCGAGGCGGCTATCGCATCAGGTCGCTTTCATCATGACGGAAACCCAATCATGACTTGGTGTATGTCGAACGTGATCGGCAAGTTCCTTCCGGGCAACGATGATGTAGTAAGGCCGATAAAACAAGGTAACGACAACAAAATAGATGGCGCTGTGACACTAATCATGGGCGTTGGAAGAGTCATGGTTCCACTAGAGAACACTGACGAAGATTTTATGAACGCAATAATGGACCCTATCTACGGATGAAAATCGCAATTATCACTTATCTGCTCTTTGCGTTGGCGGGGCTATCTTGCTTAGTGGCTGGCGTTTACGTCCTGCACGGTCAAGGTTACGCGCTCATCGCTTCTGGCATCGCTTTTCTTTTGATGTCTTTCTTTATCAGTAGAGGCTTAAGAAGCCAACCACCAAGCACCGGCGGGTTTGTGCAAAACAAAAAGGCTGAATAATGAATAAACAAAAAAGCTTCATGGATGTCATTAGCAGCTCAATCGTTTCGCCATCAGCCTCGCTATCAGAAATGTGGGCAGGAAAATCAATTAGCCTAACCGATGGCGGTTTTTGGTCTCAATTTCTTGGCTATCAATCAAGCAGCGGTAAAACAGTTGGCGTTAATAACGCAATGAAATTATCTACCGTTTGGGCGTGCGTTCGATTGATATCAACTTCAGTCGCTGGCTTGCCTTTTGGTGTCTATAAAAAAATGCCAGATGGTGGAAGACAAAGCGCCAAAGAGCTAAACGTTCACGACATTATCCACACCAGCCCAAACGAAGACATGACGGCCTTTCAGTTTTGGCAAGCAGTTGTTTCATCAATGCTGCTATGGGGTAACGCATACTGTGAAATTTATTGGTCAGGAAGCACACCTATCGCGATCAACTTCTTGCTGCCAAATCGAGTAGCAGTAAAAGAGTCAACAAGCGGACGGTTAAAGTATTTCTACCAAGGAAAAACAGGCGAGCCAAGAGAAATACCAGCAAAAAATATGCTGCATATTCCATCGTTTAGCCTTGATGGTCGGCTTGGCCTTTCTTCGATCAGTTATGGTGTGAATGTTTTTGGCTCCGCAATGTCAGCCGATGACGCCGCAGGTTCAACGTTTAAAAATGGCTTGATGCCAACCGTAGCTTTTAAAGTTGATCGCGTATTAAAAGAAGATCAGCGAACGGCTTTTAGAAAGTATGTTGAAACCATATCAGGCGCTTTAAATGCTGGTCAATCACCAGTACTTGAGCAGGGTGTTACTACTGATGCGATAGGTATTCCACCAAAAGACGCTCAACTACTCGAATCACGTTCATTCAGCATTGAAGAGATTTGTCGATGGTTTGGCGTGGATCCTGCCATGGTTGCTCACGGTTCAAAAGATTCGAACTGGGGTACTGGCTTAGAGCAAAAGCAAATTTGGTTCTTAACGTTCTGTATCAGCACGTTCACCAATCAAATTCAGCAATGCGTAAACAAAAAGCTACTTACCCCAGTGCAGAGAGTTAGCTATTACAGCGAATTCTCTCTTGAAGGTTTTTTGAAAGCAGACAGTGCAGCTCGCTCTGCTTTCTACAGCTCGATGACGCAAAACGGAATTTACACTCGCGACGATTGCCGAGAAAAAGAAAACCTACCGCGCAAAGGCGGCAACGCCAACGTGCTAACAGTTCAGTCAAACTTACTGCCTCTCGATCAGTTGGGCAAATCAAACGACAGCCAGACAGTTCGCGCCGCCTTAAAAGGCTGGCTTGAAGATAATCAGGAGTAAACATGCCCATCAATATTAAAAACTGGCTGATGAATTCAAGCCGAATGCAAAGCGATATAAGCCCAAAAGCAATGGAGATGTGGAATCCAGGCATCCGAGCTGAAGCCTACAACTCAGAAACATCAATCACGATTTATGGTGTTATCGGTGAAGACTGGTGGGGTGAGGGTGTCACGCTAAAACGCATTGATGCCGCATTGCGCTCAATTGGTGATCAGGACGTAACCGTCTACATCAACTCGCCAGGTGGCGATATGTGGGAAGGTATCGCGATCTATAACCGCCTTCGCGAGCACCCAAAGAAAGTAACAATCAAGGTGATCGGAATTGCGGCTTCTGCGGCATCAGTTATTGCCATGGCTAGTGATCACAGAGAAATAGCCTCAACAGCCTTTCTTATGATTCACAACTGCTGGACTTGCTTATGCGGTAACCGTCACTTCCTTAGAGAAATGGCAGATACCATGGAAGAGTTCGACCTAACAATGGCCGATCTTTACTCTGATACCAGCGGACAGCCAGTCGCTGAAATGTCTCGCATGATGGACGCAGAAAGCTACATTCGCGGAAAGAAAGCCGTTGAAATGGGCCTTTGCACTGCAATTATCGACCCTTCAGAAGTAACCGAATCAAATGACGAGCAAGCAAAGCAAGCCAACGCGTTAAAAGCGATGGATGTTGCACTTGCTAAATCAGGCATGCCGCGAGCCAAGCGCCGCGAGCTGTTTTCAAGTTTAAAGTCCGGTACGCATAACGCTGCTGGCGGGGATACGCCTAGCGCTGTCCTGACCGATACGCCTAACGCTGTCGCTCAACTCGATCTATCCGCCTCTTTGAGCGCGGCAAACAACATTCTTGAATCATTACGGAGCTAAAACCATGCCATTAACAGTAGAACAACAAGTAGAAGGACTGCAATCTAGCCTAAATAAAATTGGCGATGCAGTTAAAGCTCAGGCGGAATCAGCAAATAAAGAAGTTGCTCGCCTTGGTACAATGAGCGAAGAAACTCGCGCATCAGTTGATAAAATCCTTACTCAGCAAGGCGAACTGCAAGCGCGTTTGCAATCGGCTGAGCAGCAAATGCTCAATGCAGGTAAAGATGACGACCAAGAAGAGTTTCGCTCAGCAGGTAACATCGTTGCTGCTAAGCTTTCTGAGCAAGGTGTTACATCAGCATTTAACGGCAAAACACGCATCCAAATGCCACGCTCTGCCATCACATCAGTTGATGGTTCTGGCGGTGCGTTAGTTGCACCTGATCGCCGCCCCGGCATCATTGGTATTCCAGAGCAAGCTTTAACGATTCGCGATCTTATTGCGCCGGGAACCACAACAAGCAATATGATTCAGTACGTGAAAGAAACTGGATTTACCAACAACGCCGCACCAGTGGCCGAAGGTGCAGCAAAGCCTTACTCTGATATTACCTTTTCTTTAGAAAATGCCAGCGTTCAAGTTATCGCTCACTTAATGAAAGCATCACGCCAAATTCTTGATGATGCATCAGCAATGGCAAGCTTTATTGATGCTCGCGCCCGCTCAGGCCTGCGCATCAAAGAAGAAGGTCAGTTACTTTACGGTAACGGAACTGGCGCAAATCTTCATGGCCTCATTCCGCAAGCCTCTGCTTTTGCGGCTCCGACTGGCTCTGAAGTAACGCTAGAACAACGCATGGACAGACTTCGCTTAGCCATTCTTCAAGCAGCGCTTGCTGAATACCAAGCAAACGGCATTGTGTTACACCCTACTGACTGGGCAACCATTGAGCTATTAAAAGATAGCCAAGGTAAATACATCATCGGTAACCCACAAAACGGCACAACACCAACGCTATGGCGCTTGCCTGTTGTAGCAACTCAGTCGATTGCACAAAACACGTTCTTGACTGGTTCATTTAACCTTGGCGCTCAAATCTACGATCGAATGGATATTGAAGTTCTAGTATCCACAGAGAACACGGACGACTTTGAGAAAAACATGGTTACGCTTCGTGCTGAAGAGCGCTTGGCATTTGCCGTTTATCGCCCTGAAGCATTCGTTACTGGTGAGCTAAAAACCGCATAACAAATAACGTAAGCTTTTTATAAAAATAAGGCCGCGCTGATTAGTGCGGCCTTTTTGTTGGAGATAAGACAATGAATAAAGTCATGGTCAAGGCTATTAAAAGCTTTTACTGGGGTGTTTTTGCTAACCAGCTTAAAACGCCACGTTCTGAACCTTTTGAAGTGACACCGCATGAATGCAAACAGCTTTTAGATAATAAGCTTGTTGTTATTGTTACTGAAGAAGATATGTTAGTTGATGACATTGAAAATAATCAACCAGACACGAATACAAAAACCGATCCTGAGCTTCAGTCTGAGCCAGAGCCAGAACCACAACCTGAGCCAGAGCCAGAGCCAGAACCTGAGCCAGAGCCAGAGCCAGAACCACAACCTGAGCCGGCGCCAGCCACAGAACCCAAAAAAACGCGCGCAAAACGTACACCAAAAGCCGCTGAATAAACAAGAGAGAGCCGAATGAGCATTATTAATCTGCAAACTGCAAAGCAGTACCTAAACGTCATTCACGACTTTGACGATGATAACCTGCAGATGTTGCTTGATGCCGCAGAATCAGAAGCTCAGGAGTTTCTAGATCAACCGCTGGTTAATTTACTTCCAGAGGCGGAAGATCCTCAAGTTGCAGCAAAGCTTCCCGGCTCTCTTATTCTAGCCATTCTCATGTTAATGCAAGGTGCTTACCAAGCATCACCAGATGATGCAGAAAAACTAAGAGAAGGCGCTGAAATTAAAATGACACCATTCCGTGTTGGGTGGGGTATTTAATGCTGACTCATCGATTAACTCACATCATCCAGATGCAAAAGCCAATTGAAGAACAAGATCAAACAACTGGCGAAATGATTACAACTTGGGAATCTATAGAGCTATCAGCAGGAAAACCAAATATTCCAGCCGAAGTATTAACCGGACCCGGTAAAGAAGTATCAAAAGATGCATCAAAACTCGCTCAGTTTGACGCAAGAATAAATGTCCGCTGGTTCCCTTACTCAATCCAAGATCTGTATAAGTGTCGAATTTTATGGGAAGGGCAGGTTTTTAACATTGAATCAGTAGAAACCGACCGAACAGCAAGGCAAGAGTGGCGATTTAAATGCAGTTCTGGTGTAAGCGCAAGCGGGGCTTGATATGGCAAATAATTTTGATTTCTCGATCCTTGGTCTTGATGAAGTAACTAAAAGGCTGTCACGCCTAAGTCTTGAAGTTGGTGATGCAGCAGGTCGAAGAGCATTAAGAAAAGCGGCAAATGTAGTAGCAAAAGCCGCAAGAGAAAAAGCGATGCTGGTGGATGACCCAACAACAGGCCGAAGAATTAGAGATAACATACGCCTGCAGTTTGCTAGCCGACATTACAAAGAAACTGGCGATCTAATGTATCGCGTTGGTGTTTCTACGCTAAAAGGCCGGATACCGAAAGGAAACCCTGACGAAGGTCCAAAGGGAAATACTCCGCACTGGCACCTTGTCGAGCTAGGAACAGAAAGAAGCAGAGCGCAGCCATTCTTAAGACCAGCACTTTCAGAAAACATAAACAAGGTGGTTGATACGCTGGTGCTAGAGCTAGATAAAGAGATCACCAAGGAGCTATCCAAGTGAATACAGCGCCAATTTTCAGCATCTGCCAGCAAGATCCAGTTGTTACGTCATTAATCGGTTCAAACCCACTTCGTTTATATATGTTTGGTCTTGCTCCTCAGTCACCAACAAAGCCTTACGCAGTTTGGCAAGTGATCGGCGGACAGCCGGAAAACTACATGGACGGAAGGCCAGATATTGACGGCTTTACAATACAAATCGACACCTATGCAGATTCAGCATCAATAGCCGGAGATGTAGCCGGAGCAATAAGACACGCAATAGAGCCTCATTGCATGCTAACCAGCTACCGAGGCGAAAGCCGAGACGATCAGACCATGAATTACCGAAGTGGTTTCGATGTCGACTGGCTAGTGGAACGATAATTTAAATCAGGATGAAAAATGGCAATTAAAACTCAAGGCACATCTCTATATACGATTGACCCAGCAGACGGCACACTTTTAGCCGTTAGCTGCGTTACATCGATTGACGGTATTGATTCTGGAATAGATCAAATCGAAACCTCATGCTTAGAAGGTGACTCTCGCACTTATGAAGCTGGCATGGCAACGCCTGGAACAGCAACGTTCGGTATCAACGTTGACCCCAAAGACGCCAGCCACATTCGCTTGCATCAGCTAAAAACTCAGGGCGTTACCCTAAAATGGGCGATCGGCTGGTCTGACGGAAAAGGCATTGTTCCTACCGTCACTGGTGCTGGCGAAGCGGCGGAATTCACACTTCCTGCCACACGAAGCTGGATTACTTTTGAAGGATTCATGAACAGTTATCCATTCAGTTTTGCTTTGAATGCGGTCGTATCTTCAACCGTTGGCATTCAAGTATCTGGCGACCCTGTTTTAGTTCCAAAAGGACAATTATCATCATTTAAAATTGCATCAAGTGGGCTAAGGCTTCCTGTAATACCAGAGCAGTATCTATTTTCTGATACTCGCCCATATCAGATGAGTAGAATAAAAAGAAAAGCACTTGTTAGAATGACTGGTGTAGTTAAACTTGTAATGCCGCTTTTTTATACTGGATTTCCAAACTCAATAATAAAAGAAGTTGATTTCCCCGACCATTGCAAAATAAAAGTTGGAATTGAGCCAGTTTATTTGAATAGTGAGTATGGACACTCTTTAAGCCTTAAGATATTTAGTAATGAGTATGTTCATGACCCATTAAATAAGTTTGGATTTGTCGTTATTGATGTCGATCTTGGTAATTTGGTAATCAACGAAGGTGACGATTATGGAATATGGACTGCTTATGACTCCCTAAAAACAGAACCTCCGTATTTCACCCCAAAATCTAACAGAGTAAGAAGCTCTATTGACGCTAACATTTTTGAATATTCAGACTCAAGAGTGCCTGAAAATGGCACTGATAATTCTGGAAGCTTCATTGAAAAAAATGTGATGTCAACTTTAGACAGGATACAGCCGTCTACAGTTGGGCAAGATAGTTATGGTCCAGTAATGATCTTGGCTCAGCATGATAAGGAAACGGTTGCCATTGTCGGAAGCTCAAGCACTGAAGGCGCTTACGATTCAAATCAAGGAGATAGGCGCGGTGATGAATATGCAAACAGAGGATGGGGAGACAGGTTTGCATCAGGCTCTCTTGGATTACCATCTTTAAACTTATCAAAAGGAAGCGATCAACTAGCCTTTGTTGAATTAGTAGAAGATGGAAAAAGTAATTACCAGTACAGAAAAAATTTATTAGCACTATGCAGCCCAGAAAAGATAATTTTTGCGCTAGGCTCAAACGATATTACATCAGCAGTAAATGAGCCAGTGATGGTGGATAGAATTAACTCGGTAGTAAGCATAATTCAATCTTCAACACCAAACTCAGAAGTCTATATGGCAACATTCACCCCTAAAGTCGACTGGATTTCTCCATATTTAACCCTAGACGATCAAAATGTAAAACCTGTTGGGCCGGGAGGAAATGACCCGCTAAGACTTCAATTAAACAGCCATATTCGTCAGGGAGATTGGGGGATTGATATTGAAGGATACATTGACGCTGACAATATTGTCGGAGTTATTGAAAGTAAGTGGAAGGTTGATGGGTTAACACCAAAATGGCTAACCGATGATGGAACCCATCCAAATGCTATTGGCTCTCAAAAAATAGCCAGCGAAGCAGTAATCAATAAATATTAAAACCCGACCACCGTGTCGGGTTTACTTTTTTATGCGCGTAACAAATGCCGCAGTATCGCGGCCCAATTGGAGATAAAACATGGCCATTAAGACACAGGGCACCTCGCTATATACGATTGACCCAGCAGACGGCACACTTTTAGCCGTTAGCTGTGTTACTTCTATTGACGGCATTGATTCAGCACTAGATCAAATCGAAACCTCATGCTTAGAAGGTGACGCTCGCACTTATGAAGCTGGCATGGCAACGCCTGGAACAGCAACGTTCGGTATCAACGTTGACCCTAAAGACGCCAGCCACATTCGCTTGCATCAACTAAAAACTCAGGGCGTTACCCTAAAATGGGCGATCGGCTGGTCTGACGGAAAAGGCATTGTTCCTACCGTCACTGGCGCTGGCGAAGCGGCGGAATTCACACTTCCTGCTACACGAAGCTGGATTACTTTCGAAGGCTTCATGAACAGCTATCCATTCAGTTTTGCTTTGAATGCGGTCGTATCTTCAACCGTTGGCATCCAAGTATCTGGTGACCCTGTTTTAGTTCCAAAAGAATAAGGACTGATTAATGCAACAGCTCAGTATTGATATGTTGAAAAACGCTGGCGCATTTGCGCCGGCTAAACCAGAACGCCGAGAAATAAAATGGATTACAGACGATAAAAAGCTTCACGAAGCGGTTATCTATGTAAGAAAGAAATCATTCCTCACACTTATTGAAGAAAGTAAAACAGCTTCAGATTCAACGCTTGCCATGGCAACGCGAATCTCAGGCAGTATTGTCGATGAAGCTGGCCAGCAGATATTCAAAGCCGAAGACATCGTTGGCAATGACGAACACGGCCCAATTTGCGACTCGTTAGCAATGTCACTGCTTAATGCCATTTATGATGTCAACGGCGTTGGCGCAAAAGCAGACCCAAAGCCCTTGAGCCAGAGTGTGAGTTCTGGCAAGAGCTCGTCCTTGCCGGAATTGGCGGCTCCACGGTCGAAGAAGCTAAGCAAAACCTAACTTACAAAGAGGTTTTAGACTGGCAATCATACCGACTAAAGCACGGCCCACTTTGCAACCAGCGAAGAATCACCGACGCTACTGAAAGTTTAATGTTTTTGATTGCAACCATTAACAAAACCAACTTAAAGCCGGAAGATTTAAAGCTTTATCGACTAGAAGAAGATCAAGAATCTCCACCGGAAGAATCAGTTAGTGTTCATGATATTTTTGCCGCAATAAAAGGCGTAGCAAAGCAAAATAAACCAAAATAAAGCAGCCCGGCAATGTCGGGCTATCTCATTGCTGGAGAAGTATTAATGGCATCTCGTTCGCTCGGTAATTTAACCGTCAACATGGTAATGAACACCGGCAGCCTTACCGAAGGAGCGGGAAGGGCGGAAGCTGCTTTTGGTCGTCTAAATAAAGCAGCCCAAAAGCAAAGAGAAGATCTTGCAAGGCTTATCGGTCAAATAGACCCTGTTGTTGCGGAATATGACCGCATCGACAAGATGGAAGAGAAATTAAGAAAACACAGAAGGGCTGGAAACTTAGACCAATCTGATTATGATCTCTATCTTGGCAAACTCAACGAAATGCGCGAAGGTGTTAAAAACACATCGATTGAGTTCGGTAAGAATGGAAAGTCGGCAAAAGAAATGCAATTTGCATTGCGCGGCCTTCCTGCTCAGTTTACTGACATCGCCGTATCACTACAAGGCGGTCAAAACCCGCTAACCGTCTTCTTACAACAAGGCGGTCAATTAAAAGACATGTTCGGCGGTATTGGTCCAGCCGCAAAAGCAATGGGTGGTTATGTTGCTGGGTTGGTTAACCCATTTACCATTGCTGCATCTGCGGCGGGTGTTTTGGCGTTGGCTTACTACCAAGGCAGCGAAGAGGCCGACCGATACAGAAACGCAATCCTGCTAACTGGAAATGCATCCGGTGTCACCGCAGATCAGCTATCTCAAATGGCAAAGCGACTTGATGACATATCAGGAACGCAGCGCAATGCAGCCAAAGCAATTTCAGAAGTCGCCAGCAGTGCTAAGTTTTCAGCCGATCAAATAGAGCTAGTCTCTCTTGCTGCTGTGAACATGGAAATGGCAACAGGAAAGGCAATATCTGACACCATTGATGAATTCAAAAAGCTATCAGATGAACCAAGCAAAGCAATTGCCGAGCTTAATAAAACGCAAAACTTTTTAACTCAATCAGTCTATGAGCAGATCACGGCTCTGGAGAAACAAGGAAAACAACAACAGGCAGCAACGTTAGCGGTTAAAGCTTATTCAGATGCGATCAACGAAAGAACCACAGAAATAACCAATAACTTAGGCTACATAGAAAGAGCTTGGAAATCGGTTAAAGATGGGGCGACTGAAGCTTGGGATGGCATTTTAAATATAGGAAGATCGGATACTGATTCCGATGTGCTTGCTGACTTAAACAGCCAAATCGAAAACCTACAAACTGGCTTGAAGTCTTATCGCTCATTGCTTGAGTCTGGTGTAAAAAGCTCCGGTTATGGCGCCGGAAAAGTTGACTATGAAGCGCTAGTTAAAAACCAAGAGAAGCAACTAAAAACCTTAATTTCTCAGCGTGATGAGCTATCAACAAAAGTTCAAACGCAAGAAGAAGAGGCCAGCAAACAGGCTGAATTCAACAAGCTTCAACAAGAAGCGATCAAAGCGTCTGAAGCAATCAACAAAGTTAGAATTGATGGTTTATCTACTGACGAAAAGCGCAACAAGGCGGTAAAAGAGTATTTAGCCAACGTTGAGAAAATAAGGCTAGCGAATCCAGAAAGCGCCCTACTAAACCCAGATCAGATAAAGAAAGACATTAAAGCGATCGAGGAGAGCTTTAAAGAATCAAACAAGGCTATTTCAGATAGCGCATCTCAGCAAATGATAATGCGCCTTAGGGAACAGGAAGCCACACTAAGCAAGCAGCTAGAAAATAATGCAAAACTTGGTGCTGCACAGCAAGAACTGGTCAAGTTTGAGCAACAGATAGCTGATCTTAAAGAAAAGAAAACGTTAACTGCCCAGCAAAAAAGCCTAATTGCTGATCAAGAGCTAATTAGAGAGCAGCTCAATAAAAACGTAGCAATTGAGCAGGAGCTATCGCTACGCGATCAAGCCATTCGCATTCAAAACATGCAAGCTTCGGTTACCGCGCAATTATCTTCTGATATTGAGCGCTACCAAAGCTCATTAGCCAATTTTGGCGCTGGTGATGAAACACTTAAGCGACTAAAAGAAGAGCAAGCAATTCGAAATGACATTAACAAGCAACTAGAACGCGCAACCTCTCGAAACTTGGCGGGTAAAACCTCAAATGAAGAGTTAGAGGCCGAAAAGCGCATGCTAGAGCAAAGCCTACAAGATAGGCTATCCGCTCAGGGCCAATACTACGAACAGCTTGATAAATTAGAGTCAGACTGGAAGAACGGAGCCAAGGCCGCGTTTGATAATTACATCTACGAAGCTAGCCGCGCCGCCAAAATTTCAGAAGGTCTTTTTAACAGTGCATTCTCGGCAATGGAAGATGCCATCTTGCAATTCGCGCTAACGGGTAAAGCATCGTTTAAAGACTTTGCAGCAGCCGTGGTGAAGGACATAGCAAGAATTGCCTCACAACAAGCAGCGGCAGGTTTATTAAGTTATGGCGTATCTTTGTTTGCCAGTGCTTATGCTGGTTCAAGCTCAGGCGCTAGCACTGGCTTAAATAACGGCTTTGGTCAAAATGCTTACGATAACATTGGCTTTAGTTCTGGCGGCTACACTGGCAGCGGTGGGAAAAACCAACCAGCGGGTATCGTTCACCGAGGCGAAGTTGTTTGGTCACAAGACGATATAGCCAAGGCCGGAGGCGTTGGTGTCGTTGAAGCAATGCGCAAAGGCCTTCTGAATTATAAAGAAGGCTTAAAAGGTTACGCGAACGGTGGCGTGGTTGGTTTAAATGTTCCTGCCATTTCATCTATGAGCTCAAACCAAAGCGTGATCATACAGCAGCAAATTAACATACCAGAATCGCAAAGCGCATCCGGCGGAACTGCTGATGATCAGATGATAGCCAAAGCCTACGCAGAATCAGCAAAGGCCGGAGCAAAAGACCAAATTGCAAAAGAGCTCATGCCGGGCGGTTTAATCTGGCGAGCACAAAACGGGCGGTAAAAATGGCAATACGTGAATTTACTTATTGCGCTGATAAAGAAGCCACTGGTACTGCCTCATTTAGAGTGAGGTCTGCCAGCTTTGGTGACGGCTACACGCAAAAAGCAGGGGATGGCATAAACGGGAAAAGGCAAACGTGGCCGCTAAGCTTCACCAAGAAAAAGACAGAAGCTGAAGCAATAAAGCAATTTTTTGATGATCACAAAGGTTATCAGTCATTTGCTTGGAAACCACCGCTTGAGCCTTTAGGCCTATACCAAGTAGAAGAATACACATTACTTCCGCTTGGCGCTGGCATGTATCGCATAAGCGCAACATTCACTGAGTCATTCCATCCTTAAAAGGTTTGTTACAATGTCACTAAGTAATGATATTCAAACACTAGAGCCCGGCAGTGAGATCATTCTATTTGAAGTAGATGGAACTGATTTCGATGCCGATATATTGCGCTTCCAATCTCACCTTGAGCCATACACAGAACAAGAAATACAGGCCGCGCTGCAAAGCGGTGAAGACTTGCAGCCGAAGTCGATCACTTGGCAGGGTGAAAAGTTCTACACATGGCCTTGCCAAATAACAGGCATAGAGGCAAATAGTGATGGTTCACCATCATCACCTACACTCATTGTTGCAAACGTTGACAGCTCAATCACTGCACTTTGCTTGGCTTATCAAGACATGTCTCAGGCAAAAGTGACAGTAAGACGAACGCTGGCAAAATATCTTGATGCCGTTAACTTCCCTGACGGAAACGACCAAGCCGATCAAGACCAAGAGCATGTTGAAATATGGTACATACGCCGCAAACTGTCAGAAGATAAAATATCCGTAACCTTTGAGTTATCAAGCCCAGCCGATGTAGGCGGGATTCAGGTAGGCCGAAAAATGACGGCTTACTGTCAATGGTGCTTAAAAGGGAATTATCGCGGTGCTGATTGTGGTTACAGCGGTGCGGCAATGTTTACGGACGAAGACCAACCAACCGACGACCCATCCAAAGATAAATGCTCAGGAACGTTAACCGGCTGTACATTGCGCTTTGGTCAAAACAACCAATTACCTCACGGTGGTTTCCCAGCGGTTCGATTAATAAGGAAGTGATCATGTGGCAAGAAGAGTTTAAGAAAAACTTCATTGAGCATGCAAAATCACAATACCCAAAAGAATGCTGCGGTTTGCTCATTGATGATGGTAAGAACCCGTTTTACATGCCGTGCCGTAACATTGCAGAAAAGCCAGATTTTGACTTTTCAATCCACCCATCTGATCTAGCAACATGTGAAAGCATTGGTGAAATTATTGGCATTTGCCACAGCCACCCAGACGCCACCAGCCGCCCAAGCGTAGCAGACCAAGCAAACGCATATAGCCTAAGCACAGAATACCCAAAAGCAGACTGGTATATTTTTAGCTGGCCAGAAGGTGATTTACACCGATTTAGCCCGCAAAAAGAATCGCCACCGCTAATTGGCCGACAGTTCGTACATGGCGTGTGGGATTGCTACACCATGGTTATGGACTACTACAAGCAAGAGCTAGGCATTGATATACCAGACTACGAAAGGAAGGATTGCTGGTGGGAAGGTGATCAAGAGCTTTATCTTGATAACTTTGAGTCAGCAGGTTTTACGCAGGTATGCGGAAGCGCACCAGAAGATCTTAAAGGCTTTGAATTTAAGATAGGCGATGTCGTTTTAATGCAAATACGCAGCAAGCGAGTTAACCACGCCGCCGTTTATGTAGGTGATGGATATATGATCCACCACCTATACGGAAGGTTAAGCACAAAAGAAGTGCTTGGCGGTTACTGGCTAAGAAGCACTAGAGCCATAGTTAGACACAAACAACTCATTCGAGGCTAATCAATGTCATACGCAACCATTCTGCTGTCGGGCTCTTTAGCTCAACGGTTTGGGCGAAGCCATTCCTATCACCTTGATTCTGGCACGGCTAAAGAAGCATTTTCAGCACTAAAAAACACGCTGGAAGGCTTTGAGCAATTCATTAAAGAACAGTCAAAGCGAGGTATTAGATACGCTATTTTTCGCAACCGTGAAAACGTAGGCGAAGACGACTTAACATTGCGTGGAACGAATGAAATTAGGATCGTGCCTGTCGTTCAAGGAAGCAAAAAAGCTGGAGTTTTAAATACAATAATTGGCGCAGTTATGATCATAGCGGGTGTGTTAGTTACTGGGCTTTCATATGGCTGGGCTAGCCCGATCGGTGGGGCGATGATTAATGCTGGTATCGCCATGATGGCTGGTGGCGTAATTCAAATGCTTTCGCCACAGCAAAAAGGCCTTTCATCAAGGGAGGCGGCAGAAAACGCGCCAAGCTATGCATTCGGCGGGGCTGTCAACACAACTGCATCTGGCCACATTGTTGGTATTGGTTATGGTGAGCGCTTGATCGGCGGCGCAGTGATAAGCGCGGGTATTTACGCAGAAGATATTGCGAACTAAAGGAAAACTATGAATAACGTTGTGATCTCAGGAAGTAAAGCGGGTGAGTCAGAGCAGCATACACCCGTAGAAGCGCCAAATGATTTGCGATCAGTCGCTACCGCCAGAATACTGCTGGCACTTGGCGAGGGTGAGTTTGAAGGTGGAGTGAATGAAAAAAGCATCTACTTAGATGGCACTCCATTAATGTCACAAAATGGCACAATAAACTTTCCCGGTGTTAAATGGGACTTTCGCTCAGGAACGGTTGACCAGCAATATATCCAAGGCTTTCCAGCGGTAGAATCAGAAACAGCGATCGGTGTTGAGTTAAAAAGCGATGCACCTTGGACGCGATCGTTTAACGATGGTCAAATCTCTGCAGTCATTATTCGCTTTCGCTGGCCTTCACTGCAAGAGCAGAAAGATAATGGTGATGTTGTTGGTTATTCGATTGACTACCGAGTTGAAGTGTCTACTGATGGCGGTCCTTATATTGTTGCATCCCAACAAGGTGTAACAGGCAAAACAACAAGCAATTACGAGCGAAGCGTCCGCATTAATTTACCAAGCGGTAACGGCTGGGTGGTGAAGGTTACGCGCTTAACGCCAAACATGAATAACAACCGTATTGCTGACCTTATGTACATTGGCGCGGTTACTGAAGTTATCGACCGTAAAATGCGCTACCCAAATACGGCACTGTTAGGTATTCAATTTGATGCAAGTCAATTTAGTAACATACCGACGATCAGCGTTTTGGCTAAAATGCGCAAAATTCGCGTGCCTGACAATTACGATCCGGTAACAAGAACGTACAG
Source organism: Vibrio sp. V10_P2A27P122 (assembly GCF_963874335.1). Taxonomy (NCBI): domain Bacteria; kingdom Pseudomonadati; phylum Pseudomonadota; class Gammaproteobacteria; order Vibrionales; family Vibrionaceae; genus Vibrio; species Vibrio sp. V10_P2A27P122. The sequence goes on from NZ_CAWNHY010000239.1 coordinate 17,929, forward strand.
CGGTATTTGGTCTGGCGGTTTTAAAATTGCTTACAGCAATAACCCTGCTTGGGTTACTTACGACATCATCATTGAAAACCGTTTCTCGGTTGGTGATAAAGTTGGTCCTCAGTTTGTTGATAAGTACGAACTGTATAAAATTGCTCAGTATTGCGATCAGCAAGTGCCGGACGGCAAAGGCGGCACAGAGCATCGCTACGAATGCAATATCTACATTGCGACCGCTGCCGAAGCTTGGCAGGTTCTACGCGATATAGCATCTATCTACCGCGGCATGATCTATTGGATGCAGAGCCAAATGACGGTCCGTGCGGATATGCCACGCGATACTGATTACATTTTCACTAACGCCAACGTCATTGACGGCTCTTTCACGTACTCAGGAAGTGACGAGCGAGTTAAATACACTCGCGCACTTGTGAGTTACGACAACCCAGATAACAACTTTGAATCTGATGTAACCACAACTTACGACAACGCATTGCAGCGCCGCTACGGTGACAATGTTGTTGAGCTTTCAGCCTTTGGCTGCACTCGCGAATCCGAAGCGCAGCGCCGCGGTAAATGGGCTATTTATACCAACAATAACGACCGTACCGTTGCTTTTAAAACTGGCATGGAAGGCGAGATCCCGATGATCGGCCATATCGTGGCGGTCGCTGACGATCTTATCTCTGGCGTTAGAATTGGTGGCCGTATCTCTAATGTTTCGGCCGATGGAAAAACAATCACGCTTGATAGAGAAGTTGCGGCCGCTAAAGCTGGCGATCGTCTTCTGGTTAACTTACCAAGCGGCAAGGCGGAAACTAGAACGGTTGAAACGGTAACGGGTCGTGATATTAAGGTGTCCTCTGTTTACAGTGAATCTCCGGCTAAGTTCTTGCAGTGGACATTAGAATCAGACGACATAACGCACCAACTATTCCAAATTGTTTCAGTTAAAAAAGCAGATACTGACAGTATCGAATATGAGTTTGCAGGTGTTTCTTACAATCCAAGCAAATTTGATTTCATCGATACAGGCGCAAGAATTGAAGATAGGCCAGTAAGCCAAATCCCAGTTGGCGGCATGGAAGCGCCGGAAGATGTGTTAATCTCTCAATCTGTTCACGTCGAGCAAACAATGGCAATCACCACCATGACGATAGGCTGGTCTGCGGTTAAGAATGCCGTAGCTTACGAAGTTGAGTGGAGAAAAGACTACGGCGAATGGGTGAAAATTCCGCGCACTGGGCAGTTAAGCGTGGATATTAAAGGCGTTTACACTGGCCAGTATTTGGCAAGAGTTCGCGCTGTTAGCTCGGCTGGCGTTGCTTCAATTGCTAAACCTTCAATGCTAACCGATATCGTCGGTAAGGTTGGAGAACCGCCATCACTAGCGATATTCAGAACCAGCAGCAAAGCGTTTTCTATCTATCTTGATTGGTCTTTTGGGCCTAATTCGGAAGATGCGCTTTACACTGAAATTGAATACGCAACTAACGCACTAGGAACTAACCCTGCTTTCTTGGGTAGTTACGCCTATCCAACAAGTGATCACTTGATGATGGGCCTAGCGGCTGGTGTTGAATTCTGGTTTAGAGCAAGGATAAGAGACAGAACAGGAAACGTTGGCGCGTGGACAGATTGGACTTACGGAGTTTCATCCGTAGACGCCGAAGAGCTGCTAAGTTATCTCGAAGGTCAGATCGGCTCTGGTGAATTAGCACCTGGCTTGCTTGAAGAGATCACCAATGACGTTGCCGCTGGAATTGGCGATGAAATCATTGGAGAAGTAGAAGATAGCATCTTAGGCTTCTTGACTGGTGATGATGAAAACGCACCTCAAGATATGCTTTGGTACGCTGGCGATGATGGCACTCAGGAATCATTTGTCGGTAATGTAACTATCACATCCGCTTACAATGACCAAGATTATTCAAAAGCCAAGCAGATATTTTTACTGGCTGGCAGGGTTGAGGATAACAAAGCCTTAATATCACGAGTGGATGCAATATCCGTATCGAGAGACGAAGCACTTGCTCAATCACTTAGTTTAATTTCGGTAGAAGTTGGTGAAAACACCGCCAAGATAACCTCAGAACAAACCGCAAGAGTTACAGCTGATGAAGCACTGGCGCAAGACATCCAAGCGCTAGCGGTAACGGTTGGTGAAAATACAGCCGCAATCGCAACAGAGCAAACAGTAAGGGCAGACGCTGATACTGCATTGGCAGAGCTAGTTCAAACCGTATCAGCACAAATTGGCGATATTGAAGCGGTAGTGCAACAAACGTCAGAAGCTGTGGTCGATCTTGACGGTTCAATTAAAGCGAACTGGCAAGTTAAAACCGAAGTAAATGCAGACGGTAGAGTTGTTCAAGCTGGGGTTGGTTTGGGTGCGTCGATCGGCGCGGACGGAACAACGCGATCTGAGTTTTTGGTGATGGCCGACACAATTGGTTTTTTAAACTCAATCGACGGACAGATACACACGCCTTTCGTTTTCGATACGCTAAACGACACCGCCTTCCTGAACGCCGCAATAATCGGAGACGCAACCATCAGCTATGCCAAAATAGCTAATGATTTGCAATCAACGAATTATCAAGCCGGACTTGCAGGGTGGAAAATCGACAAGAATGGAAACATTGATCTTAACGACGGATCATTCAGGGGGACGATATATGGAGCTGATGGTTACTTTAGCGGAACTATTTACGCACAAAAAATAGAAGGCGACATATACAAGGCCAGTATATTGAATGCAACTTCTAACATCTCTGCTACCAGCGGAACAGTTAACATACATGCTTTCTCAATTGGAGATCTACAAGCTAACAGAACACTTGTTCTTGGCGAAATGGAGTATGGGACAGGATCCTTAGCCCCTTGGGCTGGTGGTAGTTATTTAAGGGTTCTTCGGAATGGTGCTGAAATATGGAATTCTGCAAGCGCATCACTAAATACCAATGGAGTGATCTACAGCGGACGAAGAACAAAGAAAGCGGCTCTAACAATTCCTGCAGGGGCTCACAATATCACAATACAGCTTGTAATAAGAGAAACCTACGGTGTCTTTTACTCTCAGGCTGTTGAGTTTAGTTGGTTTAAGTGATGGAGTTTACATGAAAACACCAGCTCAAGAATTTACAGACATCCTGATTGCTAACTCAGGCAATCGATTAACACCAGAACTGATCGCCGGAATGCAAGCACGCTTTCATCATGTATTAGAGCGAGCTTTAAAAGACCAATCAAACCAAAAACAAAGCGAGAATGAAAATGGCTGATTTATCGCTATATAAAGTTGATCTAGACACCCCACAACCAAACGGAAGAAAAGGCGAAAGCCCAAGAGCCGCTTTTACAAAATATAACGACCTTCTCGCTCACCTTGAAGCTGGTGGCGGTGGTAGCTTTATTTCAGCTACAGAACCAACACAAACATTCGCATTCATGGAGTGGATAGACACATCAACCACGCCAGCCATTATCAAGCGAAGAAACGCAGATGATAATGCATGGATAACGATCGGTAGTTATGAAAAGCCAATTACTGACTTTGTAGATAAAGTCGACGGAAAGGGACTTTCAACCAACGACTACACCAATGAAGCAAAAAATATTGTTGATGGTGTTGGTAATGCGCTTAATACGAAAGTGGATAAAGTAGCTGGAAAGGGACTTTCAACCAACGACTACACCAATGAAGATAAAGCAATTGTTGATGGTGTTGGTGATGCGCTTAATACGAAAGTAGATAAGGTTACCGGAAAAGCACTTTCAACCAACGACTACACCGATGAAGATAAAAACATCGTAAAGTCTGTATTATGGACAAGTGATGCAAATTTCATTGATGGCATGCGCAGCGTCCAAAGCGGCCAGCAGTACGTCGCCGTTCAAAATAGCGGACCAAACAACGGCGGCGCTGTTAATCCATCAACAAATACAGACTGGTCACACTGGAAACCAGCATGGGCGTTAAACCAAGCCGAAAACCGTCTAAAGGGAAACCAGAATTGGAATATTCCTGGCAGAACTGGGCATCCATTGCCTGATGTGACCAATAGGGATTATCCGGCCGGAGCTGAAATTGCGTTTGGTAGATATTGCGCAAATGGATACCCGTGCAATGAGTTGACATTTGAAAATGGAAATGTTTCAGCGAGCACAGGAAGATATCAAATCGATTTCGACGGAGCGAAGTTGTCTGATTTTTTCGGTGTAAAGCTAGCAGACGGTAGAGTTATAGTTGCGGACTCTTCATCGCTTGCGACAAAAGGTGTAGCTAGAGTCGCTATCACTGGAGGAATTAGGGTTCTTTTATCGTTTGATTTAATTTCATCAATACATGGAATACCTCGCGGAGCACATAAGTTCTTAGGTTGTAGCGAACTGCCCGGAGTTTGGCCGGATGTCAGTGATCAAGAGTCTGCCAATGCTTCGGCCCTTGAAGCAGGTTATCCTCAGACGCCAAACATCTTTGCTAACTCTGATCACACTAAGATACCATTCAATCAAAGAAACTTTGACGGGAACTGGTCAGCACTAGCAGATGGAGCCTACGGCCTCGACCGCTGGATGAAGTACAGTGCAACCCATAAAGGTTTTGCTGTTGATGATGGGGAGTACCTGCCTAACACACCATATACGTTTGATGCAGTAGGCATAACTCGTAAGACTATTGTTAGCCCTGCTAGTGGAATTTGGGGCATTGCTGTTCCATTTGCTGCTGATAAGATGAATGGCGTAGCAGGTATGGTAGCTAGGCCTTGGCAACCAGAAGTTGAGAGTGTAAAAAAAGCTAGCTGTTATAGTCACTTCTTCAAAACAACACTCAGGGAATCTGGATCTGCGTACTCAAGTGGTTACATACAAACTGGTACATTAACTTACCCAGCATTAATGAGGCGAATCCCATCTATAAGTAAAAGTGGCCTTGTTTACATACCGTCCAGTGGTTGGTCAGAACTTGAAGACCGACTTTACGCAACCACTAGCACATTCTCAAGAGTAGTGAGGAACTCAACTATTACGTCTTCGATGCTTATAGTAGGCGATTGGGAATTCAATGCTTCAATTACCAAAGCTGAAGTAGGTCGTTGGGATGTACTAAACTAAGTAAATTATGAAATAAGGACTCATAATGTGTCCTTATTTTATTTCTAAAAGAGGAATCTATATATGTGTTGTAGTGTAATTTTTTTAAAAGCATAAGCAGATGCGGCGGTATAGAAGATTGAAACCGAAAACCCTTGGCCGATAAATCCATTAACATCGCAATGAAATTCCTATTTATTTAAAACAAGCACCTTATGGTGATTTTTTCATTCCAAAAAAACACAACTCAAAAACTCAAAGTCGAGGTTAACATGCCAAAAACAGTAACAGTGGGTAAAGACTGGGTTCTACTTAGCGACCTAGTTCCGGGAGCAGTTGAGACTGATAAATTCCAAGGGCAGATACAGCAGGGAGCAATAAAAATAAAAGCTTCAGAAAGCACCCCTACAGATACATTGGATTGTTATACATTCCGCAGCGCTGATTCTGGCGGCGCTGGTGATGAATTTTTTGAGGGTGTAAATGATACCCTAAAAACTTACGCCATTGCTTATAAGTGCACCAGCGCAACACTTGTTGTGGAGATAATGCAATGACAACAGAATTTAGAAGATCTGATGCAAGCGGGGGCGTTACGCCTGATCAGGCTGAGGTTCTAGACAAGCTGAGCTATAACGAGCCAACTGACACGCTAATCGCTGACGCGTCGGTGCAAACAAAGCCAAGCACAGTTTACCTGGGTAGCGCCTTTGGAATGAGTAACGCAGTGCAAGCGGTTGGTTTCCGCCTTGCGGACGGAACTGATGCGCTTTGTTTGGTGAATCGTTTTGATAGCGATCTCGGGACAATTAGCAATCCAAAGTTTTTTGCTTTGGGTAAGCCAACAACGCTGTATGTAAACCTGATTTATAATGTTGTCATGAGCGATCCGCTAGAGGTGAGCTACACGGCGGCCGGGGATAACCTTACTTACTCCTTTGACATCAAGCCAGCGACTGCGGGGAGGTTGCGCGCTCAATACTGGCTAGGTGCTGATGATTCCGGCGCTCCGGTGGTGGATTTCTTTCGCGACATTACGCAAGCGGAAGTTGATTCTGGTCAGCCTGTTTTGGTTGAGCCTAATTTCTACGTGCTGACTGGGGGTAGTCAGTTGTTTGTTCGCTTCTCTGGGGTTAGCCTTAAGGGCAACGGTACTCTGCCATGGTTTAGAAGCAAGATAATGCCTTACAAGGAGATCACAATTGGTGGTCACGTTGAGGTGATTGGTGCTGCTGAGAATGACAGTGAAATTTACATTGGCTGCAAGTATGTCCCAGACACAACTGACGGAGAAGTGAGACGAAAAGTCCCGCTTGCTTTCACTAGTTTTTTCAGTGTGACTGACGCAAAGAAAAATCTGTCAAACTCTAAGAAGTGCATCTTTGACTTTACTGATTTTAATCAGGGCACGGTGGTGATGAAGCATTCTGGGGATAATATTGACTTTATGTACGTCGAGAATGATGGGTGGTATCTCGTTGACTATGTTGCAACTAACATCGTGAGGGTTTAATTATGGGCTACGAAACAACATCCAGAACGGATATGCATTTTGGTATAAAAACCAATAGCGCCGACGTTATAGACAGGAACGGCAAATACTTACTTAACAACTACACGACTTCCCCTGAAATCAAGGTCACGCCTGAGGTTGACTATATAGAGCTTGGCGCTTGGGATTCGGCAATGAGCATCACCGAATACAGCACCATCATGCTTCCTCAGGATGTCAATGGTGGCACTCATCTAAAGGTCAACTACAAAACGAACAATCCCATTACTTTGTTTAGACACAAGAATCACGGCACCGAATCGGAGCGGTACAATTGGTATCTGGTCTATAGTGGATTCGAAGATTATCGTGTCACCCTACCAACTACAGTAGGCGGCACTTACGATATAAACGCTGGGTTCAAGTCGTTCCATGTAAATGTGCCACTCAATAACATAAGCAACCAATACTATGTTGGAGTTGATGATAGCTTGAGATTGGCAGTTCAAAGAGTTGGCACCTCCTCTGGGTCGCATAATGTTGGGTTGTGTACAACAGCTAAATCTTGGGGTGTGCAATTCACAACAAATATGACAGGGGCACAGAGCATATACAAAGGCGGTAATTTACTCACAACAGCAACGGCAGTGGACTGGCCTTTGGGGTCAGCGATTGCTTCTACTAACAACTTTGTGGCAGAGCTCTTTGTTAATCACTCGCAAAATAGTAACGATAAGCAATATAGACGTTACCGCTTCTTGGGGGAGCGCACAGCGGCTAACTCCATAGTAATGAAAGTGGAGTGCTGGATATGGCCTGACATGTATAGCCAATAACTAAGCAAAGGGTCGCCATTAAATGAAAATGCCAGCCAGTAAAATAAAAAATCGAGCTGGTATTTTATTTGGCACCATAAGATTAAAATAATTGGTGTGCTTATTTTTTAAAATGAAACAAATAAACTAACCATAAAAGAATGAAATCAAAATCCAAAACAAATGTTTTATGAAATGTTTTGTGCTTATGAGTCATTCCTTAGTTCATTTAAATCATCAACATAAACCGCTACTCGTGTTTCCTTCCCCACCGCCATATT
>NZ_CAWNHY010000240.1:0-25166 GCF_963874335.1 Vibrio sp. V10_P2A27P122
TACTGATAGTTCGCCGATCGTTTAGGCACACTAAAAAAACGACCATTTAGGTAAATGTTTTTATAACTTATTTTCTTTAATTTAGGGTCATTTTCAAAAAGATTAAGCCCATGCTGTTCAGAGGTGATAGCAAGATCGATGCGACTAGCCTCTAGCATATTAATAATTTGTTCTACGCTAGTGACAAAACTGATTTTTAATTTGTCTGTATTTTGGTTAAATTGGTCACTATAAAAACTGCCATTGAGTGCACCAATAACAAAACCTCGGCTGACAATTTCATCAAAACTATTTGCATCAATATCCGAGTTCGTCCGAGTAAAATAAAACACCTCTCTTTCACCATACCCCATTAATAATGGGTGAAGAAACTGTTCTCTCTCTTCATCCATAGAGTGCAGAGGAATAAGATCAACTCCACCCTGTGGAGCGACACCAATGGTTCTTGCCCAAGGAACTTTTGTCCAATGGACTTTATGCCCCAACTTAAGAATAACCTGGTTAATCACATCGCCACCAGGGCCTTTACACTCACCATTTTCAAAATAAAGATAGGGCTTTCTATCTCGGCAATGCCCCTCCCACGTAACATTCGCTAAAAGTGGGGCTGACATAAATAGGCTTAAGCAACCAATGATGAATATCCGTATAAACTTTATCATATCGCTTCCTTTAATTAATCAATTAATCCTAATGTTAAATACTTTTAGGAATAACTTCAGTATAGTCACTAAGTGGCAATTTTGCTTATATCTCATGAATAACGGCTCATCAATATCATCTAAGAATATACCCAATAGCAAAAATCATCCTGTCATAAAGATAACCTCAGAATATGCTCTTAAAGATGATTAAAATCCCACCAAAGTAATTTTCCCTTGGGCTAACGCCCCCATTTGGCAGGAAAAATCGACCCGTTTATCCGCTTCTTTGGCAAATAGGGTTTCGAGCTTTTCAAACGATTGAGGGATAAAACTGATATTTTTTAACTTCAAGCTTTTGCGGGTTTGATTATCAAGAAACGCTAATGCGGAAGCACTTAATACTTTCTGGCAAGTATCGAGAATATCTTTACTGACCATTTTGCTGTGTACCGCTTGTCGTAGTTGCTCTTTGGTAATGCTGGGGTTGCCTTTAGCAAAGACACAAACGGCGTAGATATCAAGCAGTGCCACCGCGCGCGGCTTTTGCGTTTCGCCATCTTCATAGACTGCCATCAAACAAGGAATTTTACTCTCATCAAACAATTGGCGACGAATATTATTCAGCACGATATCAGCACCTACCGCTCTTTTTAGCAGCTTCTCTAACTGCGAAAGCTTTGGTAAAGCCAACTCATCTTGCAGCTCAACCATTTCATCTAATTCAATGCAGCTCTCTTCCGCTCCTTGCACTAAAGGAAGCAACTTTTGGTGTAGTTCACCATCGTCAAACGGTTTCGATAACACAAACGACGCTCCAGCTTCAAGCGCCTGTTTGATTTGTTGCTCATCGGCCACCGTGGTGAGCATTGCCACTTTTATCCCGAGCTTACGTTTGGTTATCGCTTGTGTCAGCTCCAGCCCCGTCATACCGGGCATGTGCCAATCTGTTAAGACAATATCCGGCTGCCAACTGCCAATCAGCTTGAGTGCGGCCTTACCATTGTCTGCCTTTTGAATGGACAAACGTCGGTAGCCAAACGCCTCTAAGGCTCGTCTGACTATTTCAAGTGTCGCTTTACTGTCATCAACAATGAGAATCTTCACAGCACATTTTTCTATGACCTAACTTGTTCAAAGTATAGGCACATTTTTTTACAACAACTAAACTTACCTGAAAATACAGCAACAAAAGTGGGTTTATGTGATGCCAATACAAGAGTTCCTCACCGAAAAGGTTTTATCGCTCTTAGCGATCGATCTCGGGCTTATTATCTTGTTGGCTTGGTTTTTTATCCTACTGCTGATCCTGCGTGAATTTAGGAAATTTGCGCATGGTTTTACTCGTAGTAAAAGTGATAGCGATGAAGACACGCTTCATTTATGCCAACAATCCGTTGAAAATGCGTTGAACTACACCGCAGAGCATAGCTCGACTCTGAATGATTTAATCATCATTCAAAAAGCGCTCGAGCAACAGGTTTCTCTCATCAAAAATTCCTCTTCTCAGGGCATTAGTGCCGAAGATCAGGCTTCAATTGATGAGCTCAATGAGAAATTGAGTAAATCGCATAAGTTGATCCGCAAACTGAAAGGCGATCTCGATAAAAGTGTGAAAGGGCTACGAGTGACTCGTAAAAAACTCTTTGCTCAAACTGATACCGTTGACAGTTTGAAAGAAGAAAAAGCCACTATCGAAAAAGAGTTTGAACAGTTAGAAGCGGAATACATTAAGATCAGTAAAGCGGGTGATTTCTACGAAATGGCAAAAAATTATCAAGCCGAGAAAAAAGAACTACTAGAGACCATTGAGAAATACAAAGAGCAAGCCAAACAAGGTGGCACTTCTGTCGATGTCGAAGCGATGAAAAAACAGTTGTATCACATCAGTAAAGAAAAAGATTTTATCGAACAACGCTATCTACAATTACTCGAAGAGGGAAAGAAAGAGTAGCGCTGCCGCCATTTCTGACGGCAAACTGAGACACTTATTTAACGCAAATCACATTGAGTAATGAGGAACCTTTCAGTTGGCTGACTTTACCGTTGGTAAAAAGCCCTTTTTGCGACCATCCCCAATAAGGTAAGTGCATTGGCCATTGGTTACTGTCCATCTGTTTTGAATCCAAAAGGCGTTGCCACTCTTCTTCCGTTACCAAGCGCATCGCCATTTTTTGGCAGGTTTTTTCTGCCACCTCATAATTTAGGCGGCTCCATGCTAGACCATGTTCCATATAGAACTGTTCATCACTCGAACGTAAATGAGGCACCACAAACTGCAAACCGTTTGCGGTGGTGCTCAAACGAATTTCAACCGCTGGCGGAACATTAAGAGCTGGCGCTTTGGTTGATGGTTTCGTTGATAATGGCGAACTCGCCATTTCCACTTGTGGTTTCGGTAAAGACTTTTTGGTGATTTGTTTTGCGGCAGACGTTGCTTGAGTGGAAGTTGTCTTTTTTATCGGCGAGCTAGACTGTGCGCGCCCTTTGACAACCTCACGAATGAAAGCTTCTTTATAACCGGGGATTTGCTGGATAAGAGGCAGTTCTTTTTTTACTTGCTCATAATCAGTATAAGGACCGATTAAGCAACGATACGTTTTCGCTTCTGGTTTTAGCCATACATCGGTAGAAATATGGGTATAAAACGCTTTGGCTTTCAGCAAAGATAATGGCTTATTTAACACACCACACTGAATCCAAAAAGTGGATGATTGCCCTTTGGGCTTTTTCTTTCCCCATAAACCTTGCCCTATTGGGCATGCTTTATCAAGAATGGGCAGCTGATCGACAGAAGCTTGAGTCGCATCACAAAGAAAATCTTCCGCCCAAGCGGGTTGAAATAAAGCCAGCGACGCCAACACCGTTAGGCTTGATGTCACACACAGGGTCGTTTTCCGCATCAGGGTCATCATATTGAGTCCATATACTTGCTTAATAGTAGTGACAACATTACCGATTCAATGTTCCCTAGTTCAATGGATTTAGATTGGGTATAACAAAAATACTAGCAAAAAAAGAGCCGCATTTGACGGCGGCTTTTAGTTTAGGGATTTTCTTTAGCAAAAATCAATTGCCACATCACCCTTTGTAAATTTTTGGGTTAAAAACATCGCGTAGCCAGTCACCCAACAGATTGATCACCAACACTAATGTGACTAGTACAAAACCAGGGAAAGCCGTAATCCACCAAGCGCCAGAGAAGATGTAGTTAAAGCCCATGCTAATCAAAGCACCCAATGATGGCTGATCGACTGGCAAACCTAAGCCTAGGAAAGAGAGTGCCGCTTCAGACATGATCGCATTGGCAATTTGTACAGTTGAGATAACCAAAATAGGCGATAAACAGTTAGGTAAAATATGGCGAAACATGATGCGTGGCGATTTAAAACCCATCACACGAGCCGCTTCCACATACTCTTTTTTCTTCTCGGCGAGCACTGACGCACGAATTGTCCGCGCGTATTGTGGCCACTCAGCCACGCCAATAATCACCACCAGCATCACAACCGCATACTGACTATAAAATTCACTCCCAAAACTGGCTTTGAAAATTGCCGAAACAATGATCGCCACCATCATGGTTGAAAACGATAGCTGTACATCGGCAAAGCGCATCAAAAAGCTATCAATACGCCCACCAAAGTAGCCAGCGGAAAGGCCAATCACGATACCAAGTAGCAACTGTAAACCGACCGCCAAAAAGCCAATCGTCAGTGATAGACGCGAACCATACAGTATGGTCGACAAAATATCGCGCCCTTGCTCATCCGTGCCGAGAACAAAGCGCTCATCAGCTCCGTCCATCCAAGAGGGAGGTAATTCTGCATCCATCAGATCAATCGATGATAGGTCGTACGGGTTACTGGGGGCAATGAGTGGCGCAGCGACAGACAAAGTTAAGAATACCAAAAAGATGACGAAGCTGGTCATCGCCACTTTATCACGCAAGAAATAGTACAAAAAATCAGACTGTTTAAAACGCTCCCAACGAGATGGAGCAGCAGCAAATTGGCTCATGATTAAGCTCCTTTTCCAGTAAGGTTCACAGTCGGGTTAATCAGACCGTATAACAGATCGACAATGGTGTTGGTGACAACGAAAATCAGGCCAACGAATATGACGTAAGCGGTGATCAGCGGAGTATCAACTCGGTTGATCGCTTCAAGGAAAAGAAAGCCCGTACCCGGCCACTGAAAAACAGTCTCGGTTAAGATGGTGTAGGCCACCATAGTCCCAATTTGTACACCGCCGACGGTTAGCACCGGTAACATGGTATTTTTAAGTGCATGTTGGTAGTAAATTTTGTTCAATGCCAAGCCTTTAGCTTTAGCAAATTTGATGTATTCCGAGCTCAGCACTTCCAACATTTCAGAACGAACTAAACGAATAAACAGCGGCAGCATGATCGACGCCAGTGAAACACAAGGCAGCACCAAGTGTGCTAAGCCATCAGCCGTGAAAAAGCCAGATTCCCAACCCAACCAATTGGCGGTTTCCCCTCGTCCATACGATGGTAACCAACCTAACGTGATCGAGAAAACGTACATCAACATAATCGCAGTTAAGAACACTGGGATAGAAATACCAATACTGCTGCCCGCCATCACCACTTTGGTAAAGAAGCTTTTGGGATGAATGGCTGTGTAAACCCCTAATGGAATGGAACAGACAATGATGATTACGGTCGCACCGAGCACAAGCTCTAACGTTGCGATTAATTTATCGAGAATAACGTCTACCGCAGGACGTTTGAAAAAGTAGGACGTGCCTAAATCACCCTGCACCGCGGCCGTAATAAAACGAGTATATTTGGCAATGAAAGGATCATTCAGTCCAAGTTCATCGCGCAGCGCTTGGCGCTCGCTTTCTGAAACAGACTGCCCAACAAGCTCACGCAATGGGTCGCCTAAGTTATCCTGAATGGCAAACGCCACCAGACTGATCACAAACATCACTATCAGTGCCTGAAACAGGCGCTTGACCAGAAACGAAAACATTCCTTGCCCCTTAAACTATCCATGATGGTTCTTTTTAAAATTGAATTAACTTTAATAGGAACGAAAAAATTCAGCCTAAAAAACGACACTCGACCCGACTGAAATAAAGCAAAGTGCAGAGATCTTAATAAGGCATCCAAGCGGATGCCTTAAGTGACTTAAGCGCCGCCCACATTACAGAGCGGCCAACTTAAGTAATTACTCGCTAACAACTAGGTCGCCGAAATAAGGGAATTCCATCGCGTTAACAATCGGTTTGATATCTAAAGTAGATTTCGCACCCCACGCTAGGTTTTGCCAGTGCAGTGGAACAAATGCTGCGTCGTTGTACAAAGTCACTTCGACTTTTTGTAGCATCTGTGCACGTTTCGCAGGATCGGTTTCTACGTTTGCCGCTTCAACCAACTTATCCACTTCTGGATTTGAGTAGTGACCACAGTTGTACTGGCCTTTACCACTCTCTTCGTTACGTGTCATGGTTAAGAACTCGGTGAAGTTTGCTGAGTCTTCAGTATCTGAGTGCCAGCCAATCATTAGCAGATCCGCGGCGCACTTATCAAACTCAGGCCAATATTGCGCTTTTGGCATGGTTTTAAGATCAACCTTAATACCAATTTTCGACAACATCGCCGCTGCAGCTTGTGCAACTTTCGCATCGTTCACATAACGGTTGTTTGGCGCGATCATGGTGAGCGTCAGCCCTTTCTCATAACCAGCCTCTTTCATCAGCTCTTTCGCTTTTTTCAAATCAAAACGAGGCACAAGGTTCGCGTCATAACCAGAATAACCCGCTGGGCCTTGTTGGCCAGCTGCTGTCGCAAAACCTTTCATGATTTTGTCAACGATACCTTGGTTGTTGATGGCATGAACAATGGCTTGACGCACGCGAACATCTTTCAGTGCTTCATTGCTGTTTTGGTTCATTTGGAAAGTGATGATGCGCGTACCCGGTAAGGTCACAAGATCAATACCTTTGGCTTCTTCCACACGTTTATGATCGTTTGGCGCAACAGGTGCAATCATATCCACATCACCAGAAAGGAGCGCCGCAACACGAGTGGCATCTTCTTTAATCGGTACTAAGGTCAGTTTGTCTACGTTGCCTTTTGATGCGCTATCCCAATAATCTTTAAAGCGTTCAAATTCCACTTTTACGCCTTGTTCGCGGAAAGTCACTCTAAATGGGCCAGTACCAGAAACGTTGGTCGAAGCAAACGAGTTGCCGTGTTTCACAATTTCAGATTTCTCTTTACCATCAGCCGCTTTGCCCGAATAGAACTTGCTGTCCATAGGGAAGATGTAGGTTGCGGTTTGCAGAACCAGCGGATAAGCGCCTTTGGATACGATCTCGACGGTGTAATCATCCACTTTGACCATCTTTTCATACGGTTCAAAAATAGCTTTGAAATCAGGAGAATCTTGTAAACGATCGAACGTCCAGACCACATCGTCTGCCGTCATTTCGTTACCTGAATGGAATTTCACCCCTTTACGCAGCGTAAAACGGAACGTTGTATCATTGACACGTTCCCATTTCTCAGCAAGGCGAGGTTCAAAATCAAATGTCTGGGTGTAACGAACGAGAGGATCAAACACCATGTGAGACATTTGTAGCGTACCACCAGATAGCTGCTCATGCGGGTCAAGTGACACTGGGTCAGCATCATAAGCGACGGTAATATTGGCCGCGCTAGCTGCAAAGCTTAAGCCTGCCGCCATCAAAGCTACTGTTAGTTTGCTTTTCATGGTTTTCATTGCATAACTCCTTATGCGGGAATCCAAATCCCTAGTTGTTGTAATTGCTTCTGTTTATTCATTCCAAGCACGCTTGGTCATGATATCTCTATCTGTAACTTTTTTGGCTTACGCCGTTACTACATCTTCTCTTAAGCCCGTAAACTCAGGCATTAAAGAAATCAAATGCTGGCTGTATTGGTGTTGAGGTGACTTAAACAACTGCTCTGTAGGGGCGACCTCCAGTAAGGTCCCCATTTGCATGACCCCGACACGATCGCACATTTGGCGGATCACAGGTAAATCATGGCTGATGAACAGCATGGTCAAATTGAGCTCATCTTGCAGATCTTTCAATAGGTTTAAGATCTGCGCTTGCACAGACACGTCGAGCGCGGACGTAGGTTCATCACAAATCAATAAGCGAGGACGCGTGGCGAGTGCGCGAGCAATCGAAATACGTTGACGTTGACCGCCGGAAAACTCGTGCGGATATTTCACTCCCGCCATTTTACCTAGGCCTACGTGCTCTAAAAGATCATGCACAATTTGCCGTGTTTCCGCTTCGCTACGGGTTAATTTATGAAAACGAATCGGCTCGGCAATGATATCGAAAATCTTCATTCTCGGATTCATTGAGGTATAAGGGTTTTGAAACACCATCTGCATCTGGCGGCGCATCGGACGGCGCTCGTTTTCCGATTTCAGCGCAGTAAGATCAATTCCTTCAAAACAGACTTTGCCTGAGTTTGGAACGTACAGACCCGCAATCACGCGTGCGATGGTTGATTTACCGGAACCTGATTCCCCAACCAAACCAAAAGTTTCCCCTTCAAACACCTCAAAACTGACGTCATTTGAAGCTTGGACATATTCACGGCGACTTTCAAACAATGAATCTTTGGTCGTAAAGCGTAAATTCACGTTTTCTACTGTCAGCAGTGGGCCTGTGTATTGGCGATTATCTTGGCTCTGACCTAACCAATGGTTTTTAACATCCAGTGGTTTTAACTCACTTGCCTCTTCGATATAGCTCACCAGCGGAAAGCGATCGAGTTTTTTATCTGAGCGAGGAACGGCGGAAATCAAACTGCGCGTATAGGAGTGATCCGGTGCGCCCAACACTTTAGCTGTCGGTCCAAATTCAACCAAGTCACCGCGATACATCACCGCGACGCGATCCGTCACATTCGAGACCACACCCATATCATGGGTGACCAGCATACAACCAACATTGTTTTTAATGCATAGCTCGCGGATGAGGCTCAAGATTTGATCTTGAATAGAAACGTCTAATGCAGTGGTCGGTTCATCGGCAATAATAAGATCAGGTTCACCCGCCAGCGCAATGGCAATCACAACACGTTGACGCATGCCACCAGAGAATTGGTGTGGATACTGCTTCAAACGGTTTTCAGGCTGAGGAATACCCACTTGCTTCATCAAAGAAAGTGCACGCTGATACGCTTCTTCCTCAGTCACTTTCATATTGGCGTGGATGGTTTCTGTCAGTTGATGTTCAACCGTAAATAGTGGATTAAGCGACGTCATTGGGTCTTGAAAAATAAAACCAATTTTAGAGCCGCGAACTTGGCGCATCTGCTCAGGCGATAGGCCTGAAATCTTCTCACCATCTAAGAACACATCGCCACTGGCAATGAGACCGGGTGGGCTCAATAAATCGATAACCGCATTACCTACGGTCGATTTTCCGGCGCCTGATTCTCCCACAACCCCAACAATTTCACCCCGCTCGATATTAAACGAAAGCGATTTCACAGCAACGTGAACACCATGACGCGATGGGTATTCAATACGCAGGTTTTTTACTTCTAAAAGTGACATCCCAGACCTCTACGACTTGGGCAGTGTTGTGCCCTGTCTGTAACTACCTTTGAACAACAAAGCGTTCAAAGCCAGTAAAAATGAATCCATTCATACCAGTACAATATTCTGGTAATTAACAAGGCCATCAATTTGGCAAATATTTCACAGAAAAGCAACATCGATAGGATAAAAAGTCGATATCAAATCAAACCAAAGCAGTAACATCGTATTTTTATGCACCACATATGCATTAATCATTGGTATGACCAATATTCTAGCACACAGTAATACACCCCAAAACATAGACGTTAAGCCTAAGAAAACGCCAATTTACCATGCATTCTAAAAAAGAATGCAGAATAAAATTTCAAATTATATTGCGGCATATCACGTAACACATTAGAAACAAAAACCAGAATAACCAACAAAATGCCAGACTAAAAACTAATGAAAAGGCAGAAAAGCAGTGAATTCATCTGAACAGAAAATTTAGGGTTTAGCCTTTAAACATGATAATTCACTGACTTAATGAGATAGGAGTCAATAAGAAATCGAACATTGAATAGAGAGAATGGTCTTTCGACTGAGGCTTATTAAGATGGCCGGTGAAGAGCCCGGTTTTGAAAATCAGACGAACCCCACTTTGGCTCTCATTACCTTGATTAAAGCTCCAAACATCAGATATTAAAAAGCCCCAACCTTTCGACCGAGGCTTATTAAGATGGCCGGTGAAGAGCCCGGTTTTGAAGATCAGGCGAACCCTACTTTGGCTCTCATTACCTTGATTAAGGCTCCAAACATCAGATGTTAAAAAGCCCCAGTCTTTCGACTGAGGCTTATTAAGGTGGTCGGTGAAGAGGGATTCGAACCCCCGACCCTCTGGTCCCAAACCAGATGCGCTACCAAGCTGCGCTATTCACCGATATATCTCTTTCTTCTCGATTTTCACCAAGAACGGAAACCGAAGTTACCGAATAATGGGGTGGCTAACGAGACTTGAACTCGCGACAACCGGAATCACAATCCGGGGCTCTACCAACTGAGCTATAGCCACCATCAAACTTTGCAATAACCGCTTGCTTGCCGTTATTTTTCTTTTCATTTTTAACCAATGAGAAGAAAAGAAAAGTGGTCGGTGAAGAGGGATTCGAACCCCCGACCCTCTGGTCCCAAACCAGATGCGCTACCAAGCTGCGCTATTCACCGATACAAATTCATTTTTTGGAATAAGCGATAGAGAACCCTCTGCTCCGCTATTCCTAACATCATGATGCACTATCAAACTAGTCTATTCATCGATGTAAATCTTTTTTCTCGACTTTCACCAAGAAAGGAAACCGAAGTTACCAAATAATGGGGTGGCTAACGAGACTTGAACTCGCGACAACCGGAATCACAATCCGGGGCTCTACCAACTGAGCTATAGCCACCACTGTTTTGCCAATTTGCTACTTATTTACATAAGCATCCGGATGGCGCGCCCGAAAGGATTCGAACCTTCGACCTTTGGCTCCGGAGGCCAACGCTCTATCCAGCTGAGCTACGGGCGCATGCCCTATCGGCGGAGTGGAATAATACGGAGTTCACACTAGGGCGTCTAGTACTTTTTCAACTTTTTTTATCGTTTGACGCCTTTTTCATCAGATAACCATTATTACCTCTATAATAAGGATGTGACTCACCCCTTGAAGATCGCAACTTGTTGTTTATTGCAACAACTTATCGGGATATAATCACCCAATATTTACATTGATTTAACAGCTTGAATGGCTTTTAAATCAGCCACACTCTAAATCTAAGTATAAATAGGTAAGCATGAACTTACCTTTGGAATATAAAGTGAGTTTAATGGATATGTCTCGACGAATCATAAGCGTGTTATTCGCTGCTTTAACCTTTTCTAGTGTTGCATTGGCAACCAGCCAAGCTGAATACGATGCCATTGCTGATCGCATTAAACCTGTAGGTGATGTTTACTTAGCGGGTAGCGAACCCGTTGCGGCAGAGCCGACAGGCCCTCGTGATGGCGCGCAAGTTTATGGTACATTCTGTATCGCTTGCCACTCTACAGGCATCAGTGGCGCACCTAAAATTGGCAATGCCGAAGAGTGGGCTCCACGTATCGCCCAAGGTAAAGATGTATTGAAAAATCATGCACTGCAAGGCTTTAATGCCATGCCAGCTAAAGGAACCTGTATGGATTGCTCTGACGACGAAATCGTTGCCGCCATTGAGCATATGATTGCAGGTCTTTAATACATTAATTCCTATAAAACAAAGGTTTGGCTTTAATTCCAAACCTTTGTTTTTATTATTTTTTAAGCACTATTTCTTAAACATGGCAGCGCGCAAGTTAGCAATATGGCTTTGTCCTTTCGCCATGCGCTCTTCTTGACTTACTGGTTTTTTGCTCTGTTCCCACTCAACATCGTCAAAGGGTAATTCATCCAAAAAGCGACTTTGTGTGGGTTTAAGCAGTTCCCCGTATTGACGACGTTCTTTACACATAGTGAAAGTCAGTTCTCGCTGCGCGCGAGTTATCCCGACATACATCAAACGACGTTCTTCTTCGACGTTGTCCTCATCGATACTGGTTTGATGAGGAAGAATACCTTCTTCAGTGCCAATCAAATAAACGTAAGGAAATTCAAGACCTTTCGATGCATGCAGTGTCATCAACTGAACGGCATCACTCTCATCCTCTTCTTCACTTCGCTCCATCATGTCGCGTAGGGTTAAGCGCTGTACAACTTCTTTGAGCGATTTTTCTTGTTGGTCATAGTTGTCACCTTCAAGGTCGGCCACAATCCAAGAATAGAGATCAGAGACGTTTTTCATACGCATTTCGGCCGCTTTGGGGCTGGAAGAGGTTTCATACAGCCAATCTTCATAATGAATATCTCGGACTAACGATCGCACCGCTTCAACGGTATTGCCTCGTTCAGCTTGATCTGAGATAGCTACTAACCATTGCGTAAACTGACGCAAGTTGTCGAGCCCTCTTCCAGACAAATGATGCTCTAAGCCAAGTTCAAAACTGGCCGAAAACAAGCTTTTGCCACGCATATTGGCGTAACTACCCAATTTCTCTAACGTGACTGGGCCAATTTCTCGTTTTGGCGTGTTCACAATGCGTAAAAAAGCATTGTCATCGTCAGGGTTCACCAACACTTTGAGGTAAGCCATGATGTCTTTAATTTCGGCTCTGGCAAAAAATGACGTTCCACCGGATAACTTATAAGGCACGCGGTTTTGCAGCAGCGATTTTTCAATTAAGCGTGACTGATGATTACCGCGGTACAATATCGCGTAATCACGATATTCGGTGCGATTGAGAAATTTATGCGCAATCAGTTCACCAGTGACCCGCTCCGCTTCATGATCTTCATTTTTCGCTAGCAAAACTTTGAGTTTTTCACCCTCAGGGATCTCAGAAAAAAGCGTTTTCTCATACACGTGTGGGTTGTTAGCAATCAGAATATTGGCCGCTCTCAAAATACGGCTGGTTGAACGGTAGTTCTGCTCAAGCTTAATCAGTTTAAGATTTGGGTAATCTTGCCCCAGCAACACGAGGTTTTGCGGTTTCGCCCCTCGCCAAGAATAGATGGATTGATCATCATCACCCACCACGGTTAAACGGCCACGTTCTCCAACCAACAATTTCACTAACTCGTATTGACTGGTATTGGTATCTTGATATTCATCCACCAGCAAGTAGCGAATGCGGTTTTGCCAACGCTGACGAACTTCGGCGTTGTTTTGCAATAACAGCACCGGCATTAAAATAAGATCATCAAAATCGAGCGCGTTATACGCTTTCATTTGCTTTTGATAAAGATCGAAGCAGTAAGCGAACAGCTGTTGTTGTTCACCTTGAGCAAAACCTTTCGCTTGCTCTGGCGTCAACATGTCGTTCTTCCAGTTGGAGATGGTGCTGAGCAATTGGCGCAGCAGATCTTTATCGCCCTCGAGCTGTTTCTCTGTCAACTCTTTGAGCAGCGCAAGCTGGTCTTGGTCGTCAAACAGAGAGAACCCCGCTTTCAAGCCCAAAAATTTATATTCCCGACGGATAATATTGAGGCCTAAAGTATGAAATGTGGAAACGAGCAGCCCTTTTGACTCAGCTTTTCCAAGCGTTTGTGCTACCCGCGCCTTCATTTCTCGAGCGGCTTTGTTAGTAAATGTAACGGCAGCAATGTTGCGCGCTTTATAATCACACTGTTGAACCAAGTAAGCGATCTTGTTGGTAATTACGCGCGTTTTACCCGAGCCAGCCCCCGCCAATACTAGACATGGGCCCGATACATATTTGACGGCTTCGTCTTGTCTTGGATTCAGCTTCATGAGGTACTCGTATCACTTTTATTTGGGCCGTCTATGATAATGCCGCGCTTTACTGATTACTACGTCATTCACCATAAGATTTTTGTCATTTTACTACACTAGTGTATTGCATAAGGGGCTATAGTTTGGTCTATAATGAATGAACGTTCATTCACTGTGGGATGTCAGCATGTCTAACTGTATTCACGTGGATAAGTACCAGCAGATATTGGTGGCTGCTGAAAAGCTGATCGCTGAATCTGGATTTCAAGGCTTATCGATGCACAAATTAGCCAAAGAAGCCGGTGTCGCAACGGGAACAATTTACCGTTACTTTGATGACAAAGATCATCTTCTTGTGACAGTTCGCTTACACGTTTGTCAGCACATTGCTGACGCGGTGCAAGCCAATATTGATGATGAGATGCCTTTGAAAGAACGCTTTAAAATGATGTGGCTTAATATCTGGGAATTAGCACAATCAAGCAGTGCAACACTCAGCAACCGAGTTCAATATGAATCATTGCCAACAACAATCAGTTGCAATGTTAAGGAACTTGAGCGAAAAATGTTTGCCAAAGTGGATTTACTATTTGATCAAGGTAAAGAGCAGGGATTATTCAAGCCGTTGGATAACCAGATTTTGTCTGCTTTAAGCTTCGAAACAACGGTCGCCCTTGCCCGTAAAAAAGCGATGGAATGTTATCAACTGGATGACAGCGCACTCAGTGCTGTGATTGACGCCAGTTGGGATGCAATTACTCAACACTAACTTGGAGTTCTGACTAGAATGAAAAAGTGGACATTCTTTATGTTACTTATCGCCTTCCTACTGTTTGGTAGCGTGATAGGTTTTAATCTGTTTAAACAACAAAAAATTGCCGAATTCATGGCCAACCGTCCTGAACCTGAATTTCCAGTGACAGTGACTGATGTAACTCCTGTTGATTGGATCCCAGTGATTGAAGCGATTGGTTTTATTGAACCCAATCAAGGCGTGACACTGACATCTGAAACAAGTGGCGTGATCGATAAGATTTCATTTGAATCAGGGACACAAGTTGAGGAAGACCAACCTTTAGTTTTGCTTGATTCTGCGGTTGAGAAAGCGAATTTAAAAAGCTCACAAGCTCGCCTACCTGCTGCAAAAGCGAAATACGAACGCTATAAAGGTCTATTCGCTAAAGGGTCGATTTCAAAAGAAGCTTATGATGACGCCGAAGCAAACTACTACTCTTTGTCTGCAGATATTGAAAGTTTAAAAGCTTCCATTGATCGTCGTGAAATCAAAGCTCCCTTTGCTGGTGTGGTGGGTATCCGTAATGTGTATTTAGGCCAATACCTACAGCCAGGCACCGATATTGTTCGCTTGGAAGATACCAGTGTAATGCGTCTGCGCTTTACCGTTCCACAAACGGATATTTCACGTATTTCATTAGGCCAGCAAGTGGATATTTTTATCGATGCTTATCCTAATGCAGCGTTTACAGGATCCATTACTGCGATTGAGCCTGCCGTTAGCGTTCAAAGTGGTTTAATCCAAGTGCAAGCCGATATTCCAAATAGTGACGGTAAACTACGCAGCGGTATGTTTGCTCGTGCCAACATCATCCTGCCGAAATTAGAAAACCAAGTCACGCTTCCTCAAACCGCCATTACCTTCACCCTGTATGGTGATAATGTTTACGTGTTGAAAGAAGAAGATGGCGTTAAACGAGTAGAGCAGCGCGTTGTAAAAGTAGGTGAACGCAAAGGTGCTGTGGCGCATATTTTAGAGGGTGTACAAGATGGAGACATCGTGGTCACTTCAGGTCAAGTGCGCTTAAGTAACCATTCGAAAGTTCGGGTAGTCGAAAGTAATGCGACTACACCACCTGCTGAAACACCGATGCTGTAATTGGAGGAATCATGCGTTTTACTGATGTTTTTATAAAACGTCCAGTGCTCGCGGTATCGATCAGCTTTTTGATAGCTCTGCTTGGTTTTCAAGCTATTTTCAAAATGCAAGTTCGTGAATACCCTGAAATGACGAATACCGTTGTTACAGTGAGTACAGGCTATTACGGTGCAAGTGCCGACTTAATCCAAGGTTTTATCACTCAACCTTTGGAACAAGCAGTCGCACAAGCCGACAACATTGATTATATGGCTTCTTCTTCGGTATTGGGTAAATCAACGATTACCGTAACGATGAAGCTCAATACCGATCCCAACGCTGCACTTTCAGATGTGTTAGCAAAAACGAACTCGGTACGCTCACAGCTTCCTAAAGAGGCCGAAGATCCGACGGTAACTATGTCTACCGGCTCAACCACCGCGGTGCTGTATATTGGTTTCACTAGTGATGAACTTAGTTCAAGCCAAATTACTGACTATCTTGAGCGTGTATTTAACCCTCAAATATTCACCGTCAACGGCGTCTCTAAGATTGACTTGTATGGTGGCATGAAATACGCCCTTCGCATTTGGCTTGATCCAGCAAAAATGGCAGGACTACAGCTCACTGCGGGCGATGTGATGAACGTGCTGAATGCCAACAACTATCAATCAGCAACAGGACAAGCCACTGGCGAATTCGTGCTGTATAACGGTAGTGCCGATACGCAAGTGTCAAATGTCGATGAGCTGAAAAACCTGGTGGTTAAAACGGGCGACGGCAATGTTATTCGCCTAGGTGATATTGCAAACGTCACGCTAGAAAAAAGCCATGATGTTTACCGCGCAAGTGCAAACGGCCGAGAAGCGGTTGTAGCAGCCATCAACGCAGCACCTAGCGCAAACCCAATCAACATTGCTCAAGATGTGTTGGATCTGTTACCGCAGTTAAAGCGTAATCTACCAAGTAACATCGAAATGAACGTGATGTATGACTCCACGGTGGCGATCAATGAATCGATCCACGAGGTCATAAAAACCATCGCTGAAGCCGCCTTGATCGTACTTGTCGTCATTACTCTATTCCTAGGCTCTTTACGTGCCGTTATCATCCCGATTGTTACCATTCCACTCTCCTTAGTTGGTGTTGCTATGGTAATGCAGGGAATGGGCTTCTCATGGAACTTGATGACACTGCTAGCGATGGTATTGGCTATCGGACTTGTGGTGGATGATGCAATCGTTGTACTAGAAAACGTTGACCGCCACATTAAGCTGGGTGAATCACCATTTCGTGCCGCGATTATTGGTACTCGTGAAATCGCCGTTCCGGTAATTGCGATGACGCTGACACTGGGCGCCGTTTATGCACCGATAGCGATGATGGGTGGCATAACAGGCTCACTCTTTAAAGAGTTTGCACTCACACTGGCTGGTGCTGTATTTGTTTCAGGTATTGTTGCACTGACACTTTCACCCATGATGTGTTCTAAAATGCTTAAAGCGCACGAAGAGCCCAACAAGTTTGAACAAAAAGTGCATGGATTACTTGATTCAATGAGTAACCGCTACGCGAAATTACTCGAGAAAGTAATGCAGCGCCGTCCTGTCGTGATTGCCTTTGCGGTGATCGTGTTTGCCAGCCTGCCTATGCTGTTCAAATTCATTCCAAGTGAGCTTGCCCCTTCTGAAGATAAAGGCGTGGTCATGTTAATTGGTACGGGTTCTTCGAATGCGAACTTGGACTATTTACAAAACACCATGAATGACGTGAATACGATTCTGTCTGAACAGCCAGAAGTCCAGTTTGCTCAAGTCTTTACCGGTGTTCCAAGCTCCAACCAAGCGTTTGGTATTGCCTCGATGGTGCCTTGGAGTGAACGCCAGGCAAGCCAAGCTGAGGTTGCCACTCGAGTCGGCACCTTAGTGCAAGATATTCCAGGCATGGCCGTGACGGCCTTCCAAATGCCTGAACTTCCCGGCGCAGGCTCTGGATTGCCAATTCAATTTGTCATCACTACACCCAATAGCTTTGAAAGTTTGTTTGCTATTGCCACTGAAGTGCTAACAGAAGTGAAAGCAAGCCCGATGTTTGTGTACTCCGATTTAGACCTCAATTACGATTCTGCGACGATGAAAATTAATATCGACAAAGATAAAGCTGGGGTTTATGGCATCACGATGAAGGATATTGGCACGACATTAGGGACTATGATGGCGGATGGCTATGTCAACCGCATCGATCTCAATGGCCGCTCTTATGAAGTGATCCCGCAGGTTGAACGTAAATATCGCCTCAACCCTGAATCGATGAATCACTACTTTGTGCGTGCCGTTGACGGAAAAATGATCCCATTAGGGAGCCTAATTACCATTGATGTGATTGCAGAGCCGCGCTCACTGCCACACTTTAACCAGCTAAACTCGGCAACCGTCGGAAGTGTACCGGGTCCAGGAGTTGCAATGGGTGATGCGATTACGTGGTTTGAGGATGTTGCCGCGACTAAACTGCCCGCAGGCTACAACCACGATTATATGGGTGAAGCACGTCAATACGTGACTGAGGGAAGCGCACTCTACGCGACCTTTGGTTTGGCACTCGCCATCATCTTCTTGGTACTGGCGATTCAATTTGAGTCGTTAAAAGATCCATTGGTTATCATGGTATCTGTTCCTCTCGCCATTTGCGGAGCATTAATTGCACTGGCTTGGGGTGCAGCAACCATGAACATCTACTCGCAAGTAGGGTTGATTACACTGGTTGGTCTTATCACCAAGCACGGTATTCTTATTTGTGAAGTGGCGAAAGAAGAGCAGCTACACCATAACAAGTCTCGCATCGAAGCGGTGATGGAGGCAGCCAAAGTGCGTCTTCGCCCAATTCTAATGACGACAGCAGCGATGATTGCAGGTTTGATCCCGTTGATGTACGCAACGGGTGCAGGTGCAGCTCAGCGCTTTAGTATTGGTATTGTGATTGTGGCAGGTCTTGCGATTGGTACACTATTTACACTATTCGTACTGCCGGTAATTTACAGCTATCTAGCCGAAAAACATAAGCCACTGCCTGTGTTTGTTGAGGATAAAGACCTCGAAAAGCTAGCCAGAGTTGACGAGGCCAAAGCAGCACAACGCCGACTCGCTGAAAATAAATAACACAATATAATTAAGACTGCTTCAAAAAAGGCCACCTCAGTGGCCTTTTTCTTACCTTGAATAACGACATTCTCAGCTCAATTGCTTAGAATGGAGACAAACTGACAGGAGTGTAAGCCGCTATGTTTGACCCTAAAAAACTTGAGCAAATTGCCAAACAAATTCACGATTCAATGCCTCAACCCGTAAAAGATTTGGGTGCCGACGTTGATCAAAAAATCCGCCAAGTGATCCAAGGCCAATTAAATAAATTGGACGTGGTAAGCCGTGAAGAATTTGATGTACAGACTCAAGTATTGATGCGTACTCGCCAAAAGCTCACTGAAATGGAGCAAAAATTGGCCGAGCTAGAAGCGAAAATCACCGCCAAATAATATTGCCCGGTTGAGATGAAAATTTCCCAATAAAAAAGGCTTGGTCAACGGCGACCAAGCCTTTTGTTTTATATTGTGTTTGCTTTTGTATTTATTCTCTCCAGTCAGTCTGGAGCTTTACATCATCATTCTCGTCATTGAAAAGGGGCGAACTCTCGGCCCCTGCTTAACCACCGGAAGGTTAATTAGCCTTTAGCCACCGACAGCGATGCGTTTCATATCTGTCATGTAACCACGCAACTCTTCACCGATGTACTCAACCGGATGGTTGCGAAGAATTTCATTCACTTCAATCAAGGTCGCGTTATCAACGAAATTCGAGCTTTCACCAAGACCTTTACCAATCACATCAGTAGATACTTTTGGCATGAACTTTTCGCGCAGTAACGGTGTTGCGACATTGGCAAACAGGTAATTACCATACTCTGCCGTATCAGAAATAACCACGTTCATTTCATACAAACGCTTACGTGCTACTGTGTTGGCAATCAGTGGCAGCTCATGCAGGGATTCATAGTAAGCTGACTCTTCAACAATACCGGAAGCCGTCATAGCTTCAAATGCCAGCTCAACCCCAGCGCGAACCATGGCAATCATCAAAATACCTTTGTCGAAGTACTCTTGCTCAGTGATCTGTACATCAGACTGTGGGTAGTTTTCAAACGCAGTTTCACCGGTTTCAGCACGCCAGCCCAGCAAATCAGCATCATCGTTGGCCCAGTCAGCCATCATAGTGCTAGAGAAATGACCAGAAATAATGTCATCCATATGTTTGTTGTACAGTGGGCGCATCAAGTCTTTAAGCTCTTCAGACAGCTCAAACGCTTTGATTTTTGCTGGGTTTGATAGGCGATCCATCATGTGAGTGATGCCACCAAATTTCAGCGCTTCGGTTACCGTTTCCCAACCGTATTGCAGCAGTTTACCTGCGTAACCTGGGTCAATACCTTCTGCTACCATCTTCTCATAGCACACAATCGAACCCGCTTGTAGCATGCCACACAAGATGGTTTGCTCGCCCATAAGGTCCGATTTTACTTCGGCAACGAAAGAGGATTCCAAACAGCCAGCACGATGACCGCCCGTTCCGGCCGCCCAAGCTTTTGCGATATCCCAACCTTCACCTTGAGGGTCATTTTCTGGGTGAACGGCAAGCAAAGTCGGCACGCCGAAACCACGCTTATACTCTTCACGCACTTCGGTTCCCGGGCACTTAGGCGCCACCATCACAACCGTGATGTCTTTACGGATCTGCATCCCCTCTTCAACCACGTTGAAGCCGTGAGAATACCCCAATGCTGCACCTTTTTTCATCAGCGGCATGATGGTTTCGACAACATTGCTGTGCTGTTTATCTGGCGTTAGGTTAATGACCAAGTCTGCTTGAGGGATGAGCGTTTCATAGCTACCCACTTCAAAACCGTTCTCTTTAGCATTTTTATAGGACTGACGCTGTTCGTCGATCGCCGCTTGACGCAATGCATAAGAGACATCAAGGCCAGAGTCTCGTAAATTTAGACCTTGGTTTAAACCTTGTGCACCACAACCGACAATCACCACTTTCTTACCTTTGAGGTACTCGGCTTCGCTTTCAAACTCAGAGCGATCCATAAAGCGGCAACGACCAAGTTGGTCAAGTTGTTGGCGTAGATTTAGGGTATTGAAATAGTTAGCCATGTTAGCGCTCTCCTTTAAAGATTCTTTCCATCAGGTCGGTTTCTAGAACCGAATAAACTGATACTAAAGCAGACATCAAGTTGCTTAAAGTGATATATTCACAATTAGTTATTGCAATTTATGCAACGTGATGTGATTAACTTATGAACATTAAAAACCTGCAGATGTTTATCCATCTGTGTGAGAGTAAAAACTTCAGTAAGACCGCCGCCGCGATGCACATCAGCCCATCCGCGCTCAGCCGGCAGATCCAGAAGCTGGAAGAAGAAACTAGCCAAAGCTTATTTGTGCGTGATAATCGTAGCGTTGAGCTAACGCCAGCAGGCAGTAAACTGGTTCCTGTTGCACTCAAAATCATTACAGAGTGGCAGCAATATAACGTACAAATGAAAAACCAAAACAGCGTATTACAAGGTGAAATTCGTTTGTTTTGCTCAGTCACCGCCAGCTATAGCCACCTGCCTCAGTTACTGTCCGATTTTCGAGTTCGCCATCCGTATATTGAGTTCAAACTCTTGACTGGCGATCCTGCTCAAGCGATTGATAAGATTTTGAATGATGAAGCGGATATTGCCATTTCAGCCATGCCCGAACAGCTACCAGCTCGCGTTGAATTTGAAACGATTGGTGAAATACCCTTATCGGTGATCGCGCCGCTCGGGATCAGTAGCTTTATCGAACAACTGCAAAATGACACACCCGATTGGTCAGTTGTCCCTTTTATTGTTCCTGAAGCGGGAACGGCAAGAGATAGAGCCAATGCATGGTTTAAAAAAATGAAGATCAAACCCAATATTTACGCGCAGAGCTCAGGGCATGAAGCGATTGTCAGCATGGTCGCGCTCGGTTGTGGTATCGGCATTGCGCCGGATGTGGTGATCAACAATAGCCCGGTGAGAGATAAGATCCAGCGCCTTAAATTAGCCCCCGTAAAACCATTTCAGCTCGGTGTGTGCTGCAAACGCTCACAGCTTGATAACCCATTAATCAAAGCATTGTGGGATGTTGCAGCGAATAAATACCTGACGCCATAACTCATCCCTCTTTATCAAAGAAAAAGCCACTGACGAGCAGTGGCTTTTTGATTCATGGTAAGGGCATTAAATTACCCGCGAAAATTGTTGCTGACGAGCACGAACACGCAAGTATTTATCAAAGCACATGCAGATGTTGCGGATCAACAACCGCCCGCGCAAAGTAACGCGGATCTCTTTTTCATCGACTTCCACTAACTCATCATCAATAAAAGTTTGTAGCAACTCAAGATCTTGCTTGAAGTAGTGATTAAACGTCACGTTAAACTGTGCTTCAATTTGGCTTTTATCCAATTTGAAATTGCAGATAAGCTGCTTGATCACTTCGCGACGAAGTAAGTCATCACTATCCAGTGCCACCCCTTTCCAGAGTGCATGGCGTAACTCATTGACTTGCTCATAGTATTTTTTCAGCTCTTTTTGGTTCTGCGCATACGCATCCCCAATCATTGAAATGGCTGAGACACCAAAGCCAACTAAGTCGCAGTTACCTTGCGTGGTATAACCTTGAAAGTTGCGATGTAAAATGCCTTCACGCTGCGCGACGGCCAACTCATCATTGGGCAGAGCAAAATGGTCCATGCCAATGAACTGATAACCAGCACCCGTTAAGGTCGCGATCGTGTCTTGTAATATGGCCAGTTTTTCTTCCGCCGTAGGTAGATCTTCATCTTTAATCTTACGCTGCGCAGCGAACAGCTGCGGCATGTGCGCGTAGTTAAATACCGACAATCGACCCGGCTTCATCTCCAACACTTGCGCTAATGTTTTAGCAAAAGAGCCTTTAGTCTGCTTAGGCAAGCCGTATATGAGATCAAGGTTGGTTGAGCGAAAACCCAGTTGTTTAGCTCGTTCCGCCATAGCAAAAATAAAGGTTTCATCTTGCTCGCGGTTCACCAGCTTTTGCACTTCTTTGTTGAAATCTTGTACGCCGATGCTCAGGCGGTTAAATCCTTCGCTGCGCAGGTGATCAAGCATCTCTAACTCAATTTCACGCGGATCAACTTCAATACTGATTTCTGCGTCATTTTCAAAGCGGAACTCACCACGCAAAATGGCCATTAAACGGCTAATTTGCAATTGAGTTAAAAAGGTTGGTGTGCCGCCACCGAAATGCAGTTGTGTGACTCTACGGCCATGCAGCAAAGAGGCTCGTTGGCGAATCTCATGTTCGAGCACATCCAAATAGTCGTCGGCTTTATGCGAATGACGGGTAATCACCTTATTACAACCACAGTAGTAACAAAGTTTGTGACAAAACGGGATATGAATATAAAGCGAAAGTGGCCTGTCAGGGTATTGGGCACACGCCATATCATAATCGGCAATAGTAAATGCTTCATGGAATTCAAGTGCTGTAGGATAAGAGGTATAACGCGGGCCTGAATAGTTATACTTATCTAAAACAGCTTGATCCCATACGATCTGTTGGCTGGGTACGACTTGCGAAGACATGCTGTGCTTTCCGTTCGAAACTTTGACGGGCTATTTTGCCACATGACAATGATGGACGTCGGGTGACAAAACGAAATTTGTGTATAAATGTTCTAAACTGCTAACGCGATCACTCACTCGAAAGAGGCAGTCGAGCCATTACATCATTTGAATCGGAATTTGACTATTCAAAGGGGCAATGCGTTTTTGCAGAACTTTTAACTCTTCAACAATCGCATCCATTAAACGGGCCTCCGCCTTTTGGCGCACTAAGTTATGCTTCATTCGCTCTTGTTTAGCGAGTTGGCTGCGCTCTTCGCCACGCGGCATATCCTTCACTATAGAATACAGTTCGGAAATAGCGGGATACGAACTATCAAAGTCGATTCTCTGTTCGCCTTGAACATAATCCATAATGCAGTAGACACGGATGCTGATCTCGGAGAGATCACATTGGCCTTGAATCCCAGCCATGCAAAGCGTATTTACGCTATCAAAAATATTTGCATTGCGTTTTTCAATGGCCAATGTTTGATGTTGAAGCTGCAAATCCTTTTGCTTTTTCAGTTGCAGCAGAAGGTAACCAGCGTAAGACGCTAAGCCGAGAATAATGATTCCACCAGCAATGGCTAACAAGGTTACATTCATGGCACTTTCTATCCTTTTAAATCATTTAGGTCGAAGCCTTCAAAATCTGATAATAAATCATCATCTGAACGTGATTTTTTGGCACTACCGCCAGTCACGATTGGTTCGAAAACATCTTCTTGCTCTTCAGCATACAGACCAAGTTGCTTCATCAGTGCTTCAATACGATCGAGTTTCTCATCAACGTATTTTTGTAAGCCGGCACCTAGGTTTTCGCCATTATCAATACGATCGAGCAACACGTTCAATTGCGCATCATTTTCCAGCATTTCGAGCTCTTGCTCAGCCGACAAACGACGCTCTTGCTTGGTCATTTTCTTCGCTGGCTCAACCACCAGAGGAATTTTTTTCTTGCTGCCTAAACGTGGATCGCGCGCTTTAGCGGCTTCTCGCTGCTGCTGATCTGAACCATCGGAATGGCGGCTACCCGCTTTCAGACCTTTCTGTTTTTTAACTCGCTTACGCAAACGGCCTTCAACATCTGCCTCACTGCGATTACGCGTGACAATCACGTCGCCTTCACCGGCTGAACCCGGCTTTCTCGATTTTTTACTACGGCTCATTACTGGGGTTTCCTCAGTAAAATTACATCATTACCAATAAATTCAAGTTCAAGCTCATCCCGCTTGGCCAAGTACTGGAAGGTTTCACGACTAAAAAAGATCACATGTGTGAGATCATTTTTGTAGTGCCACCCAGCAAACGCCTCCACGTCTTTGACTAGTTTGGTCATTAACCCAATCCAGCCTCCTGGCTTAACTAAATTTAACCATTGCTGCCAAACTTGGTGCGGCTTATGTAAATGCTCAATCACTTCAGTGGCAGTCATAAAATCATAGGTCGCCTGCAACACCTTTTCATCTGGATGAAAAAAGATATCGTATAACGACATTGTGTGCCCAGCCTCTTCCAACATAATGGATAAGGTTGGCCCCGGCCCACAACCAAAATCTAACCCGTTAGATGCCGGAGAAAGCCTCTCCAACATCGGTGCACAAACGCGTGACAAAAACTGGCGATAACCCCTATCCTGCGGGTTATTTTCATGCAAATCATAAAATGCTTTTTCCGCTTTTTCGTCAAGACGATGTTCAGGGCTAACAAACACAAGTGCACAGTGTTGGCACTGCAGATAAGGGCGAACTTTATCGGCAAAATAAGGAACTATTTGTTCACTAAAACATAATGGGCAAATGTGCATGTAACATCCTCAAACAGGGATGCGCAACATACCAGAAAGTGGCATTAGAGTGGAGAGTCAGCGCGTATTTTTTCACCAGCTAGGCAAAAAAAGATAAAAAAAGCGATAGGTAAGCCAATCATTGAGCAAAAAATTACGTTTTCTTCAGTACAAAAGAAAACGCCCTAGCTCAGTGCTAAGGCGTTTTCAAACAACAGTGCTCGAACGGTGTAGGGTTTAGTGAAGGCCGCCAACGTATTTAG
>NZ_CAWNHY010000241.1:0-24863 GCF_963874335.1 Vibrio sp. V10_P2A27P122
CATCACAGTGTATTTAATTAGAGATACAAAATTATGAAAAAATCCGGTGTCTATGCCGTTGCACTCAAGCAAGTCAAAGCAAAAATCAGCGCTTTACTCGGTTTATCTGTGCCTAAACCGCCGAAAAATGGTTGGGTGCGCAGTATCCGTGAGGCCTTGGGGATGTCGGGCGCGCAATTAGGTGAACGTCTTAATCTCTCTCGTAATCAAGTCTCCATATTGGAGCGTAAAGAAACCGATGAAACCATCACACTCAAACAACTTAAACAACTGGCGAGCGGGCTCGATGCCGAACTGGTTTATGCGATTATTCCGCGTCAGTCGATTGATGACATGATAGAAGCGCGCGCTATGGAGTTGGCCAAGCAGCGTTTGGCCATGAGCCACCAATCGATGTTTTTAGAAGCACAGCAGTTAACCTCAGAGCAACAACAGCAAGCGCTGGTTCAATTAGCCAATGAGATTAAAACGGGCAGCACCCGAGATTTGTGGAAAGTCAGTTTGCAGGAGAAATACCAATGAGTCTGTTTGTTGAACCAGAGGGCGCAACCCAACTAAATGCCGATGATGTTGCCGGGCTGAAATTTGATCACATCACGACTCGCGAAGAGCTTAATGAGCTTGAAAATGCCAACATACTACAAGGGTTGAGTTGGTTAGCCACGACGCCTAAAACCAGCATGGATGACATTCTTTCTATGGCGTTTGTGGAAGAGTTGCATCAACGTTTGCTTGGTGATGTGTGGGAATGGGCCGGCAGCTACCGTCACCGAGAGTTGAACATTGGTGTCGATCCGCTGAATATCCGGCCAGATTTACACAACTTACTGGAAGACATCAAATGCTGGATTGAGTTTGAACACTATGACAGCCTAGAACTCTCGGCTCGGATACAGCACAGGTTAGTTAAAATTCACCCTTTTCCTAACGGCAACGGACGTCACTCGCGCGTGATGACGGACTACATACGAATGGTACTACTCAAACAAAAGCCTTTAGTTTGGTCCAATACAGATTTGGATAAACAAAGCCAAGAGCGGGGTGAGTACATTGCGAGCTTACGCCAAGCTGATGTCGGCGATTATGCGCCTTTAATTCAATATCTTCAGGCGAAAGGGAATGTGACTTAAACCAAGCGTTAAGAGCTAAATATACAATTACAGTGTGGATAGTTAAAAGAGGCTGGAACGTCAGCCTCTTTTCTTTGTACAGAGAGCAAGCTCACCAAAACAACCCCCATCGTCCCCAGAAATGGAGTGCACCACAACGACAATTCTAAGTAACTTTGGGACAAAAACGAGTTTGCGAAAAGTGAGGGACGTCAGACAAACTAGGCTTGCTATGAGAACATGTCCACCTGAAACTCAGCTTTCTTGTTATGCAACCCCCTAGCTTCCAACCAAGAGTAAAATCTACTTCTAGAAATCGATACACCACGTTCGTTTAGTTGCTTAAGAATTTCAGATTTGGTGGCCTTGGTGTCGAGAAGGTTCAATATAAACGCTGTATGCTCATCAAGCCTTGATTTCACCTTCTGTCCCTTTTGACGGCCAGATGATAGCCCTTTGGCCTTACGTTTAGCGTGACCAGCTTTAGCTCGCTCAGAGCGCTTCTTGGCTTCTACAGCGCTGGCAAAAGACTGCCCAATAACTGTAAAAATGATTTCAGCATTATCAACGTTCTCTGAGCTTATGATGGTGTCGTTGTATGCTAAATGTAGCTCACCGTATGAGGCTATTTGACCAATGGCACCGACTAGCTCCATAACTTTATGGCGACCCAACCGAGTGATATCCGATACAATGATACTTTGTTGAGAGGTGATGAGAGAAAATAACTTCCGCTCACTCAACTCTGTCTTGGTGGCAGACACGTGCTCTTCTATCCAATCCGTTATTTGTATGCCACGTTTAGCAGCGTACGCCTTGATAGCTTCTCTTTGTGATTCGCCATCGGCTCTTTGTGAATCAGATACTCGAATGTAGCCAATCATGCCTGTCCCCAAGTTAAGAGTTAATTGCTTGTGGAAGCTTATTTGCTGTTTAGGTAGTCTAATACGACTTCATGGTGATCTTTGGTCTTGAACTTGTTAAATACATGCTCAAGGTTACCAGACTCATCAATCAGGAAGCTTGTTCGTACTACCCCCATATTTTCGCGGCCCATAAATTTCTTGAGTTGCCAAACATTGTACTTTTCACAAACAGTGTGCTCTTCATCGGCTAGCAAAGTGAAGTTAAGCTCTTGCTTGTTGATAAAGTTAGTTAATTTTTGCGGTGTGTCTGGGCTGACACCAAGAACAACTACATTGTGGGCATCTAACTCAGCTTTAGTATCTCGTAACCCTTTAGCCTGAACTGTGCAGCCGGGTGTTGAAGCGCGTGGGTAGAAATAGAGCAGTACCTTTTTTCCCTGAAAATCAGATAGCGTCACTGGGTTATTGTCTTGGTCATTTAGGGTAAAATCTGGTGCGATTTGTCCAGCTTCGATTGCCATTGGTTTTGTCCTTACTTTCTCAATTAATGGTATGTGGCGTAGCGTTATTCGCTACGTCCTTTTTAGTGCATTTTTATTACGTTAGAGTGTACGTTTTTATCGTTAATTTAGTGTCCTGTCTAGTGATTACACTAAACAGGACGACTTTTGAGGTTACAGTGCTAAAAGCTACTTTGGTTTTCTAAATTGGGGAGCAATAATATTATCTGAACGAGCCGATACGATTTTATCCATTGCCTTTTCGCGCTGACTTTCATGTAACATCCCCATAAGTTCTTGAACGACCTTAATATGAGTGGCAGCTTGAACGGCTAACGTTTCCTTATGGCTTTGAGCTTCGTCGTAATATTCTTTTTTCTTTTTATTCGCTTGCGCTCTTTCACCTTTCAGTGACTTTATTTCTTTTTGAAGAACTTCAATTGGGGAGTCAGTTGTTTCATCTTGAGAAACTTGTACTTCTAATGACTTATTTTTTATCATTAAAACAACGTCATCATGCCTTCTGAGTGCTCCAGCGGAAAGCCCGGCTTCTTTTTCAACATTGCTGTTGTTGATTTTGAGCTTGCCCTTTCGAGCTTTATTACGCAGCTCTTTTGATGCCAACTTCGTTACATCACCATCCAGTAGCCTTTCCAATGCTTTGATTAGCTTATTTTTGGTTATCTGTGACATTATTAAATCACTCCGTATGGGATGAGTAAGTTCTTAACTTCATCAGGGAAAATGACAGGCTCAAAGTCGATACCTAAATCATCCATAATGCGTTCAGCAGCTTGAACTTTTATGTAAGATTCAGAGGCGGTTTGAGGAGTGAGTTCGTTGTTTTCAATATCATAAAGCATGTGAATTTCGGCTTCTTTACGCTTTGCTTCGGCAAATACGGCATCAACAATGTAATCATTCTTGCAGTCTACACATTCCATTAGGTTAACTAGCGTTCTTAAACCACAGGTAGTGGAAGTACAATATACCCCTGGGGCAACAGCATGAATGTGGCGGTTTTGAGCTCTAATTTGCTTTTTCCAATAGCTTAGAGAAAGCATGTCATTATCAACTTTATCCTTGAATAAGTTACGGTCTGTTTTCATCATGCTTTTAGCAAACTCTTTACCTTTGCCTCCTGCAACTCGCTCTTTGTTTGCCAGTTTTTGATAGATGCTCAAATAAACACGGGCTTTCTGGTCAATTCTTTCTTCATCAATGGCATTAGCAAGGTTTTGCTTCTTTTTCCTGAGCTTTTGAAACTTGCTGGCGTTCTTAGCGTAGTGCCGGGTCATTGCCATAGATACATGACTAAATTGCTGTTTGAGTTGTGGAAAGTTACAAAGTTCGTAACCAATTAAGTAGTAAGCAAAAGAGCGGCGAAGTTGATGCCCTGAAAACCTATAATCGACACCCACTTCAAACGATAAATTTGGGTCAGATGTTTTTAGGTCAATAATGTCTTCATTGGTGAGCTCAAGTTCTTCGCCCATAGCATTTTCAAACCAAGCTTGAGAATGTTTCCCTAGTTGAACCTGAGTTATTTCACTACAGTCTTCTTTTGTTTTATGGAAAAAAGATTGTGAGTCTGGATGCCGCTTTCTTAGTGGTGCATGTAGCGCTTGAAGAACCTCATACGCTTTCATGCCGATTTCAGTAGTGACAAATTCATCTTGCTTTGATTGAGAGCCTTTCGCTGTCTTTGATAGGTTGGCATGGATAACGTGTATCTTCTGCCTTTTTATTATCTCAGTCGTGCAGCCCTGAGCTGTGTTTAGGTCATACATCTCATCAGCTCTCATTCCTGTTCGAGCCATTAACCCCCATAGGCTGCCACCATTGAGCTTTATAAAAAGCGATTGAGCCTCTCTGAGATTGGTGATGGTCCATTGTCCAATCGTTAGCTTACGTTCGGTATGGAAGTTATCAATGTGGCTGCTCGGTATCGCTGGTTTGTGACGGTGAAGAAGCGTCAATATTTCTTCTTCATTTGGAGAATGCATGGCGGTGAAGGCTTGTTTAAAAGCAGTGGTGCGCTGGTTGCGTTCTTTTTTTAAGAGCCATGTAATACCACCGTTTTTTTGTCTAGCCTCACCACTGACCAGGTACTTAGCATAACCTACATAGGCCTTATCAAAGTAGGTGGTGATATATTCTGCCAATTTCTCTAGCTCATCACGCAGGGCATAAGCTTCATTAATCAGGGCTTCTGACTTTTGAAGACCAAGATAGTAGAGCCTCTGTGGAATGACGGTATATTGCTCGGATTCTTTGATTGCTAAACCAAAGTCAGAAGCGTTAAGCTTTTTATTTAGGTTAACCTCAAACGGTAAGCCTCTTGCTTCTTTATAAAGGCGATTTAACCCTTTGTAAATTGTCTCTCTTTCAAAGTCGATGTCGGTAAAGCTTGTTAATGCCCAAGTTTCTAGTCTATCAAAGTCTAAAGCGGATAAGGTGTTATATCCTTCATTTAAAAGCGGGATAATGACTTTCTTTAGGTAGCTTAATGCTTGCCAAAGAGTCAAAAATGAATGGTTGTGAGGTGATAGCCACATCATTTTAAGTAAGAGGGTTTTAAGCTGATTTTTTAGGTTACGTTCAATAACTTTACCATCGAGCGTAAAATCAATGGTAATGGTTTTCTTTGCTCTTGGCTCAAAATAAGGCTGTAGGTTTCTCCAAGCTTCACTATCTCCAATTTTACCTAATGATTCACCCGTAACAGTAAAGCCTATCTCAAGACTTTCGAGTTCATCCCAATTACCACGCTCAATGGCTGGCTTTAAGACATCCATTAAGTAATTTGCATGAGCGCCAACATTTTTTTGTGCTTTAAGAAGCTTATTTTGATGCTCAAGGTCAGAGAGTTTTATCATTTTAGCCTCCATTACTATGAGGATAAAAGAGCGTGGTCGAAAGAGACTCTTGGATGACGACCTTGGGTATTAAATCGCTGCATAGCCTCGCCAAATACATCGTCACTAGCCCCATCTAGCGTATATTCAAACTGTTCAATTTTCTCATGAATATCACTTTTCACATCAGGGTACATATCAAGTGTTTCTTTAAGAACATCTATGTATGAAATGAGCCTATAAACAGCTTCAACGTCATCTACCGCCTTGGCTGATTGGCACTTGTAACACATATCAAATTCAGCACAAGGTAAGCTTAGGCCTACTGCATAGTTTGTTTCTCGCTGCGTATTTTTACCATCACTAATGGCTTGTTGCCCATTACAAGTCAGACCGTTGGGGTTGGTTTTTGCATTGCTTGCTGTGCGCTTTTTCTTCCACTCATCGTGTGACAACATCGGAATACCACGCCTTTTCACCACAATATCTTTTGCTTGCTCTAAGCTCGTTTCATTATCGAGGTTTTCAATGACTTCTATACTCTGAGATAGGATGACTTTATTTAGCAATGGATGCCCGTTTAGGTAACTTCTCTCTAACGTTTCCTTCGCGTTCTGGAGTAAGCTTTGAGCGCCTTGAATTCCACCTTCGGCATGGGCTTGGTTACTGGTCATTTCTCGCCAGCGACTCGATTGAAGAGAGAGGTAGTAATGGTTTGTTTCAACAGACCAAGTCCGCATTAGCTCTGCTGAAATAGGGCTGATGCCTTCCCAATCTTTAGGGACGTGGTGGTTCCTTTTCGCTAAAAGTAGTCGTTCATATTTCTTGGCCTGCTTGTTTGCTCTCTCTTTAGAATATTGCTCAATTTCTTTGACTACAGCTAAATCAGAAACGGGGACTTTAAAGAAGCCGCCGATGCCATTTCTATAGTTAAAAGAAACGGTAATATTGCCATCACTATCTTTTTCGGAGTAGGTAAGCGGAAGTAAAATCCCTTTAAGCGGTAAGTCGGTGTAGCAAGATAAAATACAATAGGCGCTATTGGTTGCCCCTTGCCCAGCCTTGGTTTTGGTCGTTGTCTTGACTTCTTTATGAACAACAGTGCGCCCCAGGTGATTAACGACTTTCTTTAACGTGATTGTTTGTTGGTTGCGGTAGGCGTAAAAAAGCTCTTTAAACCAAGGTAGGTTGCCAGCCCGGTACGGAGATAGCAAGTGTAGTTGGTGAACGAGTCTTTTATTTATCTCTTTTAAATTAAAGGTATGATTCACATCAGCGTGATTATTGAGGGTGAATATTAACTCTGAGCCATCTTCACTATTGCCATATAGCTTGGATAGTCGTTCGAGTAATCGAATAAACTTCACACCATCACGCTTATCAATGTCAAATTGCTCACCTGCCAACAGAGCATCGACCTCTTTGTTCGCTCTGGGCTTATGACCTGAGACTTTCACAACTTGCAGGCTCTTATCTCGCTCTTCTGTATGAACCTTAATTGGATGGGCAATATTTCGAACGTTGCTGTCGTTCAGTGAGGTGAAATAGCACATCAAATGATATGCAGCGCCCATCGTGAGGTTAAAAGCGGCACCAGTATTAACGCTTGTGCCATCTTTACTTGTTCCGCCCCAGGTCACATCCAATGATGTTGGAATTTGAATCACTTCTTCATGTTCACCAAGGTCAATAATAAGCGGAAGCGTTTCTGGCAAAGGTGTGTTGTTTTCTTTGGCTGCAATAAGCTGTGGTGCGAGAGTGAAGAATAAATGACTCAAACGTGTCACAAGAAGCTCTTCTTCTTCCTCTGAATATCCTTTATAGGGTGTTTTTTCTCCTGCAAACCCCCGATGATGCAAAGCCCAATCGGAAACAGGCAAGTCACACCAATGGAGCGCATAACGAAGGGATGTAAGTATAGAGGGAGCTGTCGATTCTTTAATACCTAGCTCATCACCATGATTGTATTCCCATAGGTGCCTTGAAGGGCGAAACATCTTGATACGATGCCTTAATTCGCCATCGTTACCAGCAAACTTTAGATAACCACTTTCGGTGAATGGGTCAACATTTACCGTATCACAAAAAGCAAGATAGGAACGCAAGAATAAGTAGTTAGATGTGACTGTACTTGCTGATTTACCATTACTGGCATATTGGTTGGCTTTCTCGCAAAACCGCCTAATAAATACTGCTCGACTGTCTATTTTCTCATTTTCTTTGTTACACCCTAAGTGCAATAAGTGAGAAACATCGAACTGCTTTGGTTTATTTGACCTCGAATTTTTATAAGGAATTGTCAGATTCAAAGGCACGACATTTTGGCTATTGCGTACATGCTTAACTGAATTGGTTTGTCTGGTAATTTTACTTTTCGCCATTACGCCCAGCCTCCGTTTATTTTGAGGTTTTTCGCTTTAGCCATATTGATTTGGTCGTCCAGTTTATTCATGAACTTAATGTATTTCTCAGTGGTTGACGTGCTTGCATGCCCCATTAGTTCCGCTAGTTCATCCATAAGGAAGTCATAGCCAACGGCACGCTTTTGCGACTCCTGCCAAAGCCAATGAGTTGCAAAGGTAGAACGCAAATCATGAATCCTGTAATACCAAGAAGAATCTACTTCACGTATCTGTTTTCGAAAGTTTGAAAAGTGCGTTTCTAAAGTGCTGCCTGAGTAGGGAGTTCCTTTATTTGAAATAAAGAGGTACTCTACGGTATCTAATACCTCACCTGACTGAACAAGCTCATTGCGTTTGTTTAGGTTCGTAAGTCGTGAGTTACTTTCTTTGTACATCTCTAGCTCTTCGTAAAGCTCAATGGGAATGTCTACGGTTCGAGGCTTACTACCTTTTGTGTGAGTGATTTTGACTGGTACTGCATCTAAATCACTGTAGTCAGCCTTTCCTATATCGTGAGCGGGGAAGTGAATAGCTTCGTCAATTCTTAGCCCAGCCTCGACACATAGCCGAAAGATTAATCTTGTCGCCTTTGGGAGTGAATTGACATGCTCATTAAATAAAACCTTGTGCTCAGGGTGCATGGGTTTTAGTTTTTTATGGGCGGGAGTGTTTTCTTTTTTTGGAAACATCCTCATGAGATTGGACGTTTCATAATTACGTTTAGAACCTGACTTTGTGTGAGCCAACATATCGTGCTGATTTAACTCTTGATGCACCGTTCCTGTTGTGTAGTGGGTAACAACATTCTGAACGTCATTTTTGATGTAGCCGTACTTTTGCATCCACTTATAGAATCCAATAACGGCACTCATATAACTTCTAGCGGTAGATAAACTAAAAGCTTCATCGCCATTAGCACCTTCAATATTATTGCAGTTCGCAAGTAGAAACTCCGCAAATCGCCAAGGCGCACCTTCTTCCTCATACCTCGATAGGGTTTTATAAGTTAGATATTCAGGTGGTATTTCATTACCATCTTCATCAATTTGAGAGTAGTGAGTGGAATCTAAATAACGAGTAAAAGCTAACAAGCCTTTTGCAATCGACCCTGTGTCTTTGACTTTTCCTTCACCACGCAATTTAGACACTAGGTATAGGGACTGTGGGTAAACAACCGTCCCATCAGGTGCAATGATGATATCGGTTTTCTTCAAGCGGGATTCCAGATTGGAAGGGGAAAGGTAGGGGGAGTGCGTCACTTCTCCAGATTCAGTATCGATACTCGCTGAAATTTGTAGCTTTGCTAATGTATCTACCTCGATGGAAAGCAGTTGGTAGTCATCATAAATATCAGAATATTTGTCTTCATGCGTTTCTATCACAAAACAACCCTCAATATGTTACCCTCATATCAAAGATAGATTTGTCATAAAAAATTATCAAGGTTTATTGTCATGGAAATTTTCTAAGGGTGAACTTCTTCTCACCCCATACGCCGAACTGCTCAGCAACCACGTGGTCTTCATCGGATAATAAAGTAAAGTTTAAGTGATCACGTTCAATGAACTTTCCTAAACGCTTCACGGGATCAGTGCTGACTCCGAGTACCACCACGTTGTGAGCGTCGAGTTCTGCTTTTACATCTCGAAGGCCTTGAGCCTGAACAGTACAACCTGGTGTCATGGCTTTAGGATAAAAGTAGAACAACACCTTTTTCCCTGAGAAATCAGCAAGGGAAACGGTATTTCCATCTTGATCTAAAAGTGAAAAAGCAGGTGCTGGCGTGCCTGCAGTAAGCGTTTTCATTATTCTTCCTTTTTTATTGACTGTTTTTTATAAAGTTGAGCGAACCTTGTACATCCAGTGTCTTGCATAAACTGTCAAATTCTTCTTGTAGTTGCATTAAGTTACACCCTGAATCGACACTGGCGGTAATGGCAATATGAAATTGGTCGTGATCAAGACGTAACTTCGATTTATGAATCGTCTGCGCACTCAGTGAAGCCATACCAATATTACGATTGGCAAAAAATTGAGTGAATTTCTCTGTTAGGCCAATTTTGTCTTCAGACTCAACAAACACTTCAACCGTATAGGCATTATCTTGATAATCATGAGGTGATGTACGTTTCATGATGGTGATGAGATCATGTTGTTGGCCTAATAAAGGTAAGGTTGTCTCTACTCGGGTGATGTGGTTTGTATTGCCAGAGACCAGCATGATGAGCGTGAACTCTTTGCCAAACAAAGCAATTCGGCTATCGATGATATTGCAGCCTGATTGCGTAACTAAACGTACCACTTCATTACAGATACCAGGGCGGTCTGTCCCTACAGCAGTGATCACTAGATGCTGAGTCATAATATCGCTTCACTTTTATCGTTTTGGGCATGTTATCACAGTTAAATTATAGAGGAACGGTGGTGGAATAGCTTTTTAAGAACTCCGTCTTGAAAATAACGTGTTGTTGACATCGGCATATTCAGATCCGCTATAAAGTTTGCCCTTAATTGATGTTGTTTGTTAAACCTCTAACATCTGATAAATATTCATCCAAATGGGCTGATTAAGCGAATTTAATCCCTTGTGTTTTTCAATCGCCTTACAGTACCATGCAGAAAGTAACAAATTAGGGAGATGGACATGTTTTCAGGAAGTATCGTAGCGCTCATTACACCGTTTAATCATGATGGTGAG
Source organism: Vibrio sp. V10_P2A27P122 (assembly GCF_963874335.1). Lineage (NCBI taxonomy): Bacteria > Pseudomonadati > Pseudomonadota > Gammaproteobacteria > Vibrionales > Vibrionaceae > Vibrio > Vibrio sp. V10_P2A27P122. Next base: position 10,434 of record NZ_CAWNHY010000241.1, read on the forward strand.
GTTGATTTTGTTAGTTTGAAGAAGCTGGTGGACTTTCACGTGACAGCCGGAACTGACGCCATTGTTGCCGTCGGAACAACGGGTGAATCTGCCACGCTTACCGTTGAAGAGCATGTCAAAGTTGTCGCAAAAACCGTCGAGTTTGCCGAAGGACGTATTCCTGTGATTGCGGGAACGGGTGCGAATGCTACTCATGAAGCGGTAACGTTTAGTCGTTTATTAAATAACACAGGTATTGCTGGCTGTTTAAGTGTGACTCCTTATTACAATAAACCAACCCAAGAAGGTTTATTTCAACACTACAAAGCAATTTCTCAAGAGACTGATATCCCTCAGATTCTCTATAATGTACCAGGCCGTACAGCGGTGGATTTGCGTCCTGAAACGGTCGCTCGCCTTGCTGAAATTAAAACGATTGTCGCTTTGAAAGATGCAACAGGTGATTTGGGCCGAGTGGCTCTGCATCGTGAGCTTTGTGGAAAAGACTTTATTTTATTAAGTGGCGATGACGCGACGGGTTTGGAGTTCGTTAAATTAGGTGGACAAGGTGTTATTTCGGTGACGAATAATATTGCCGCTAAAGATATGGCGCAGATGATGCACTTAGCATTAGAAGGCCGATTCGACGAGGCTGAGCTTATTAATCAACGTTTAATGCCTTTGCATAAAGGTCTGTTTGTTGAGTCGAGCCCGATCCCAGTGAAATGGGCTGCTCACAAAATGGGATTGATTACAAATGGTGATCTACGTCTACCTTTGACTGAACTGTCTGAACCTGTACGTTCAACGGTTGCCCAAGCCATGACCGAAGCTTGTATCTTCTAAATCGATTCAATATTGTGCCGAGGCTTTTTCCTCGGCAGTCTAGGAGTTTGAATGAAATTTACTCATCAGCTAGTTATCAGTTCACTAGCTGTTTTTGTTTTAAGCGCATGTGCTGGTAACGCTTCTCAGCGTCGCCAAGCAAAAGATGATTTTGCTTATTTAGAAACCCCGGCTCTAAAAGAGTGGCAACTTCCTGAAGGAGCCACTCCGCAGTTTTACCCTAATTACCAGATCCCTGAAGGTGACTTCCAAGGTGGCATTGGCCGTACTGTGGATATTCGTCCTCCTCAACAAGTATTAGAATTGATCCCTGGCGCGCGTGCCGAGCGCCAAAATGGTGAAGTGACATTATGGATGATCAAGCAAGATGAAGCCGACAAGGTGTGGCAAACTGCGTTAGCCATGCTTAAAGAGCGAAATATTGGTATCGCTGCACAAAGTGAAAACCAGATTGATACTGATTGGGTGACTTGGGTTTCCGAAGATGAAGAAGTTGAGATTGGTAGCCGCTACCAAATCTCACGGGTGATGGCGAATAATCGTTTTGGCTTTAAGATTTCATTGACTGGTTGGCGTGAAGGTGGCAAAGAGATGCCAGTGAGTGCCACAAATAAAGAGCGTTATAATGCGTTCATGACCAATTTGGTCACGGCTCGTTACGATACCGATCTACGTCAAGAAGCAGCACGTAAAGCTCAACAGTTGGTTAAACAGATCCCCATTACGATGGGCAGTGACCGTAGTGGTTTCCCTGTAATTATTGCTCGTACCTCTTACGATGTTCTGTGGCAACGTTTGCCTAATCTTATGCCGCAGTTCGGTTTTACGCTCGAAGAGCGCAACCAATCTCAAGGTACAATAAAAGCGAAATACTCCGCGCCAGATGACGCCTTTTGGCAAGACATTGGCGTGAAACCGATCTCGCTGAAAAGTGGAACTTACACCTTCTTATTAGGTGATTTAGGTAACCGTACCTCGATCAATGTGACCAATTCAGCCGGCAAGCCGGTGGAAGAGGAGCTATTGAAAGATATGGTGCCTGTACTGTCGGCGATTGCCGAGCGTCAGTAATTGTGATGACGAATCCATGAAAAACAAAGGGACGAAAGTCCCTTTATTTTTGCTCTGAATCTGAGTCTTCGTGCTTATCAAGTTCGTTGAGTTTATCCAGATCACTCTTCTTCCCTTTCAAGCCAAATTTCATGTTAGCCGTGTATTTCAGCGCGGCAATATTACCGATAAACACCGCTAAGATTACAATAGTGATAACCCAAGGGTTGGTAATGAATTCCATATCAGGACTCCGGTTGGCTGATGTTAACAATGTACTGAGTGTAGATCCGATCTAAGTTCTCTTGTACCGTCGACACACCTAGGAGCGGCATGTTTTCAAGCTGTGTCGCCAATACGCTTGGCGTCAACAGGTCAAGGCAGTCTTTAGCCGCTGTTTTGTGGCTAATATGCCAAGGTTCAAACGCAACACCGCCTTTCTTTCCTTGGTAGGGGAAGAAAAAACCAAACTTAGGTAAATGCTTTTTCATCCATTGATAAAAAGGAGCTTGGTGGCCTGAGAGATATTCCCACGGTTCAAGCTTGAGCATGACACCTGTCGGTAATGCTTTGCGATCAAAAACATCAAAGTCACACCCCCAATGGTGGCGGCTGCTACCGGGCAGCGCTGACCAGCGCAAAATCGTGAATATCTTTTGTTCTTCGCTTAACTGAGCAGGGTTTAGCGGTTGGCTGTTATTATCCAGTAATGCGGCTTGCCCTGACATTTTCCGATTCCAGATGTTCAATTGGCGTTCAAAATCACGAAACCCACTGGCGATATGGAAATTAAACCCAGCATCGTCAGCCGCTTGCTTTAGAGCGAGCAAATCTTGGATCACCCCGGGGTGAACCAAGAAAGATTTCTGCCCAATCAGCACTGATGTTAAATGGGAGTCGGTTTGTCCGGTCAACTGCTCTGGAGTCATGGGTTACACCAATAAATTCTCTAGGGTTTTTTGGTACATATCCGTCAGTTTCTCTAAATCGGCAATCTTAACGCACTCGTTAACTTTATGAATTGTCGCGTTAACAGGACCAAGTTCGACCACTTGTGCGCCCATCTGGGCAATAAAGCGTCCATCAGATGTGCCCCCTGTCGTCAATAGCTCTGGGGATTTGTGGTTCACCTCATCGACGGCTTTAACGACGGCAGTCAGTAATGAGCCCGTATCGGTCAAGAAAGGTTGGCCGCTTAATGTCCAGCGTAATTCATAATCCAATCCATGGGCATCTAAGATAGAATGCACGCGGCGCTTGATCTCTTCATCGGTTAACTCTGTACTGAAACGGAAGTTAAACTGCACGTCAAACTCACCGGGGATGACGTTTGATGCTCCCGTGCCAGCTTGCAAGTTTGGAATTTGGAAGCTGGTCGGTGGGAAATAAGCGTTCCCTTCATCCCATTTTATTGCCGCAAGTTCGGCTAACGCTGGCAAGGCTTGGTGAATCGGGTTATTGGCAAGGTGAGGATAAGCAACGTGTCCTTGAATCCCTTTTATTTGTAGATCGCCTGTAATTGAGCCACGACGGCCATTTTTTATCACATCGCCCACATTTAATGTACTCGATGGCTCACCGACGATACACATATCAATTGGCTCATTACGCGCCATTAACGTATCGACTACGCGAGTGGTGCCATTGATGAATGGCCCTTCTTCATCTGAAGTGATCAAAAAGGCAATCGAACCTTGATGGTTAGGATGATGTTCAATAAAGCGCTCGACAGCGACAACCATGCAAGCAAGCGAGCCTTTCATATCTGCCGCCCCGCGCCCATGTAAATAACCATCAATTACAGTCGGCTCAAACGGCGCTGTATGCCACTGCGCTAAAGGACCCGCGGGAACCACATCCGTATGGCCAGCAAAGGCAAAAAGAGGCGATTGAGTGCCGCGGCGAGCCCAAAAATTAGTGGTATCTTCAAAGACCATTGTTTCCACTTCAAACCCTAGCGCTTGTAAGCGTTTAATCATCAGGTCTTGGCAACCTGCATCCTCAGGAGTTACTGATTGGCGACTAATGAGATCTTTTGCGAGCGCCAGTACAGGGCTGTCTGTCATCCTTGAAATCCTTGTATTAAGAGAAAATAGTAGCGTATTGCTGAGCATTAAAACCGAGATGGTAATGGGTGTCGACCAATAAAATAGGTCGTTTGATCATAGCAGGCTGTTCAACCAGCAAGGTCACTGCATTGTGAGCATCTAACGACTCTTTTTGTGAGTGCGTGAGCTGACGAAAGGTTGTACCGCGTTTATTGAGTACATTTTCCCAACCAAGCGCTTGGCAAAATTGAGCCACGAGCTCGGCATCAATACCTTGTTTGCGGTAGTCATGAAATTGGTAATCCACCCCCGCAGCTTCCAACCATTTCCGTGCTTTTTTAATGGTGTCGCAGTTGGGAATGCCATACATGGTGATCGTCATAAAAATCCTTGTTGAGGCGTATTATTTTTTTAATGGTCAAATCCTATCAGGAAGCGCTGTGGCTTACAAAATAGAGATGCTTTTATTTCGTTGTTTAAAAAAAATGTGTTTCAGTTGCTTACGATTGGAAAGTTATTGATCGAACGCAACACTCTAAATGTGAAAACAGAAATAATGAAGCGGCACAGTAATAGGAGGTGTCAATGGAACTGAGTCCTGTTTTTGCAAGGCGACTGTATTTAGCTTTGTTAGTAGAAAGCCTTGAAAGACCAAACGTGCCCAAACTCATCGAAAAAACGGGGTGGCCTCGCCGTACGATTCAGGATGTCCTGAAAGCACTGCCAGGAATAGGGATTGAACTGATGTTTGTTCAAGATGGAAGGCGTCACAATGATGGTTACTATCAACTCTCTGATTGGGGGCCATTTGATAGTCAATGGGTATTAGATCGTCGCTGTGATATTGCGACTAGCCTTGGATTTAGTGCATAAGCCAGCATTTGCTGGCTTTTTTTATGGTGTTTTCATATCCACATTGGGTAAGCAACGATAAACAGTACCGAAAATCGTGACAGAGGTTTTGAAATAATTGGAGTAGTCGAGCGTTACTGTATCGCCTCCCAGTTGATGAGCGTGAGTTTTTAGCTCGTTTACCGCCCTTCGAATCAATCTGTCATTGGGAATGAGCCAAGAGCTGAACCAGTAACCTTCACTGCCTGTCACATCCCCTAACCAGTCACACTGACCAGCATCAAATCCGGCATCAGTACGGATCTGGATGCGATCTGCATCGTTTGGGAGTGGGTTGTGTGATGAGCTACAGCCTATCATTAGCGCTGCCAGCAATAATATAGACAGTCTTTTCATAAGTTTAACCTTTCAGAACTAGATAAGAGATAAAACCAAGCCAGCTCACGATTAGCAGTGCCCAAGGTAACCATGAGGTCGATACCAAGCTGGATGCAGTTTCAATATGTGCGGGTTCTTCTTCCGTATTTTGTGCGGTTCTCTTTAGCTGCAATGCTCTTTTTTTGGCTTTATCTGCCTGTCGGCTTTTCTCTTTTTGCTGCTTTTTATACAAGGCTATGCCTTTCTCAATGCCTTGAGCGATCAGCTTGGTTTGTTCTTTCGTTTGCCCTTGCTTTTGAGTGGCTAAGGCGACTTTCATGGCTTGTTGCTGAGTTTGTTCTGAGGGAATAATCGTTTTATTCATAACGTTTACAAGCGGCTATAGACAGGCGCTTACCCTATCACGTATCGTCATCCTTCACTATTGAGATTGATCACTATGCGTGATGCTCAAGTTAGAAACTGGTCAAGAGCAAAAGATCTGGCTAGCTATTTGAAATCTATCCGCTAAAGTAAAAACGTTTTTTTAAAAGAGCGAAGGTATTGATGCGTTATGCGTTAGAGCGATACGACCAACATGGTTTTCTTAAAGCCCCTAAACTTATCTGGCTTGGTTGGTTATTTTTGGCAAAAGCTTGGATTGTTTTCGTGGTGGCAGGAGCAAGCCGAGATAATGGCACGACGATTTTAACCATTGTTTACCCAGACCATTCGATGCTTTATTTGGGGTTGATTATGGGCTTGCCAAGTATCATTCTGATGTGGCTTATCAGCTTACGTGCTCCTGAACGATCGTGGCTAAACCGCATCGTCAGCATGGGAAAACCGCTGACGTTACTTATGGTTATCTTGCAATTTATACAAACGCTTTATCATATCTATTTAGAGCACGGCGTTTTTAATTGGGCCAATGCAAGCACACTGTTGGTGCTGTTATGGTTTGGTCTATATCTACTGAAGAGTAAAAGTGTGCGTGATTGTTTTTCTATCCCGCTCATAGACAAGGCGTGATCCCAATCAAGGTCTCCCCCAAAAACTGAATTACACTGAGCAAAAATAAGTAAGTGAGGATATTTTATGACACAACCTCAAACCGCGATTCTGCCTGAAGCAGGTCCGTTTGCACTGTTTAGCCTTTTAAAAGTAAAACAAAATCCGGCGCATGTTTTAGCGCAATTGAAAGCATTGCCCGCTTTAGTCAATGAGATAAATCAACATCAACCCGGCGCTGAATTAACCGTGTCGGTCGCATTTACTCGCACCTTTTGGCAGCGTTTAAACCAAAGCATACCACAAGAGCTGATTGATTTTCCTGAGCTTGGTAAAGGCGAAACCATAGCACCAAGTACCGAGGTGGATGTGTTGATTCACTGCCATTCTCATCGTCATGACTTGCTGTTTTATGTGTTGCGTAAATGGATGGAACCTGTGGCTGAGTTGGTTGAAATGGTGGATGAAACCTACTCATTTCGTTACTTAGATGCGCGAGATATGACGGACTTTATCGATGGCACTGAAAACCCTAAAGCCGAAAAACGTCAAGAAGTTGCACTGATTGCTGATGGTGAATTTGCTGGCGGCAGCTATGTGATGTTGCAGCGTTTTGTGCATAACCTTCCAGCTTGGAATCGCTTAAATGTGGCGGCGCAAGAAAAAGTGATTGGGCGCACTAAGCCTGATTCGATTGAGCTTGATGATGTACCTGCAGCGTCTCACGTTGGCCGTGTCGATATCAAAGAAGAGGGGAAAGGGCTGAAAATTGTTCGTCATAGCTTACCTTACGGTACGGTGAGTGGTGAGCACGGTTTACTATTCATTGCTTATTGCCATACGCTGCATAACTTTAAAGTGATGTTGGAAAGTATGTATGGTGTGGCGGACGGTAAAACAGACCAACTGCTGCGCTTTACCAAGGCCGTAACGGGTGCGTACTTTTTTGCCCCTTCAGCTGAGATGCTGCAACATCTTGAACTAAAGTAAGTTTCAATACTGACCTACTATCGGACCGAGCCTTGTGCTCGGTTTTTCTTTTTTAAGCATTTTATGTAAAGAAAAGCGTCTACTGTCCGATAAAGAGATCATTCATTCTATGGCATGGGTCTGTTATGGCAATTACCGTTAATACCAATGTTTCCGCTTTGATTGCGCAGCGCCACTTAGGCTCAGCAAGCGAAATGTTGAATCAATCTTTGGAGCGTCTTGCTTCCGGGAAGCGTATTAATAGTGCCAAAGATGATGCTGCAGGTTTACAAATTTCGAATCGCCTTGAGTCGCAAATGAGGGGCTTAGATGTCGCTGTACGCAATGCTAATGATGGCATTTCAATCATGCAGACTGCTGAAGGTGCAATGCAAGAGACCACCAGCCTGCTTCAGCGTATGCGAGATCTCTCTTTGCAGTCGGCGAATGGCGCGAACAGTAAAGCGGATAGGCAAGCTTTACAGGAAGAAATGAGCGCCTTGAACGATGAATTAAACCGAATTGCTGAAACCACCTCTTTTGGTGGTCGTAAGTTACTGAACGGTTCGTTTGGTCAATCCTCATTTCAGATAGGGGCGAGCTCTGGCGAAGCAGTGCAAGTTTCGTTAAAAAATATGCGTTCAGACAGTTTGGATATGGGGGGCTTTAGCTATGTTGCGGCAGGCATGGCGGATAGCCAGTGGCAGGTGACACAAGATAATCGGCAGCTCACCATGAGCTATACCGATGCCAAGGGAAAACAGCACAACATTCAAATCCAAGCAAAAGTAGGGGACGATATTGAAGAGTTGGCAACCTACATCAATGGGCAAACCGATAAAGTATCGGCGTCAGTCAACGACAAAGGACAGCTACAGCTGTTCATGGCGGGTAAAGAAACCTCTGGGACTATTGATTTTAAAGGTAGCTTAGCCAATCAGTTGCAAATGAATGTGACGGGATATGAAGCAGTAGACACTCTTGATATTTCCGAAGTCGGTGGTGCGCAGCGGGCGGTTGCCATCATTGATACCGCAATGCAGTACGTTGATAGCCATCGCTCTGAGTTAGGCGCTTTGCAAAACCGTTTTAACCACGCTATCAACAATCTCGACAACGTACATGAAAACCTCGCTTCTTCAAACAGTCGAATTAAAGATACGGACTATGCGAAAGAGACCACCCAAATGGTAAAACAGCAAATCCTACAACAAGTCAGTACCTCTATTCTTGCGCAAGCCAAAAAACAGCCAAACCTAGCATTGGCCTTACTTCGCTAGCGATAAAAAGCAACACTTATCGACTTTTAATAACAAATCTTTAGCGAAATTATTACCTTTTTGGTGGGTTTTTGACCTCTTATCCTGTTTTTTACACTAAACACATTTTTTTTAAGAAAATCGAAAAAAAATCCTCAAGCTTTGGAAAATACCGCCGTTATAAAAAGTAACTTTGAGAGAACTATTTGGTTTTCCGAGACGTCGGAAACCGGAAACATCGGAAAATCAATTGGAGTAATCACCATGGCAGTTAATGTAAATACCAACGTATCAGCGATGACAGCACAGCGTTACCTAAACGGCGCTAGCAATGCACAACAAACATCAATGGAACGCCTATCTTCTGGCTTTAAAATCAACAGCGCAAAAGATGATGCGGCAGGCCTACAAATCTCTAACCGTTTGAATGTTCAGAGCCGCGGTCTTGACGTAGCAGTACGTAATGCGAATGACGGTATTTCTATTGCACAAACCGCTGAGGGTGCGATGAATGAAACGACCAACATTTTGCAACGTATGCGTGACTTGTCACTACAATCAGCTAACGGCTCAAACTCAAAAGCAGACCGTGTAGCGATTCAAGAAGAAGTCACCGCTCTGAATGACGAGTTAAACCGTATTGCAGAAACCACATCATTTGGTGGTAACAAATTACTTAACGGTACTTTTGAAACTAAGTCATTCCAAATCGGTGCGGATAACGGTGAAGCCGTCATGCTTAGCCTAAACAACATGCGTAGTGACAATGCTATGATGGGCGGCACAAGCTACCAAGCGGCGAACGGCAAAGATAAAGATTGGTCAGTTCAAGCCGGCAGCAACGATCTACAAATCACCCTGAAAGATACCTCAGGTACAGATCAGACTATCAATATCTCAGCTAAAGAAGGCGATGATATTGAAGAGTTGGCGACTTACATCAACGGCCAAACTGATATGGTGAAAGCATCAGTTGATGATGAAGGAAAACTACAAGTCTTCGCTGGCAGTAATAAAGTAGAAGGCCCTGTAACATTCGCAGGCGGTCTTGCTGGTGAGCTCGGCATGCAAGCTGGTCAAGCTGTTACCGTAGATGTCATTGATGTGACCTCTGTGGGTGGCGCTCAAGAATCGGTTGCCATTGTTGATGCTGCACTGCAATTTGTAGATAGCCACCGTGCACAATTAGGTGCATTCCAAAATCGCTTTAGCCATGCAATCAGCAACTTAGATAACATTAACGAAAACGTGAGTGCTTCTAAGAGCCGTATTAAAGATACTGACTTTGCCAAAGAAACAACAGCGCTTACTAAGTCGCAAATTCTTTCTCAAGCATCGAGCTCAGTGCTGGCTCAAGCAAAACAAGCGCCACAAGCGGCACTTAGCTTACTTGGCTAAAAGAGCCCAATAGCTCAAGAGTTACCCTTAATGAAAATCCAGCCTCGGCTGGATTTTTTTGCTTAGCGGTAAAGTGGAAAAAGTGTTAGTCGATGCAGCATTATCTTTCTTACTTTTTGACGCTAATCACATTTCTCATGCTCGCTGCATAAATTTTAAAAAAAGGCTTATTTTTTTCTAAAGGATATAAATCTTTCGCCGTTAAAGGATACGAGAGAAATGAGGTGTACCGACGTGAGGTGAGAGACACGGAAGTACATCAACACAATGCCTAAGGAGATCAATATGGCAATTAATGTAAGCACTAACGTGTCTGCAATGACCGCACAGCGTTATTTAAATAACGCCGCTGATGGTACGCAGAAATCGATGGAGCGTCTGTCATCGGGCTATAAAATCAATAGCGCGCGTGATGATGCAGCGGGTCTACAAATCTCAAACCGTTTAACGTCACAAAGCCGTGGCTTAGATATGGCGGTAAGAAACGCAAATGATGGTATCTCCATTGCACAAACCGCAGAGGGTGCAATGAATGAAACCACCAATATCTTGCAACGTATGCGAGATCTTTCTTTGCAATCAGCAAACGGTTCTAACTCAAGTTCAGAACGCCAAGCGATCCAAGAGGAAGTCTCAGCACTCAATGATGAATTAAACCGTATTGCTGAAACAACCTCGTTTGGTGGTAATAAACTGCTAAATGGTTCGTTTGGTAATAAATCTTTCCAAATTGGTGCCGATTCTGGTGAAGCTGTGATGCTTTCCATGAGCGACATGCGTTCTGACACAAAAGCGATGGGCGGTAAGAGCTATGTCGCGACAAATGGCAAAGCGCCTGACTGGTCAGTCACCAATGCGACGGATCTGACTCTGAGCTATACTGATAAACAAGGAGAAGCTCGCGAAGTCACTATTAACGCTAAAGCGGGTGATGACTTAGAAGAAGTCGCTACTTACATTAATGGTCAAAATGGTGACATCAAAGCTTCAGTCGGTGATGAAGGTAAACTGCAACTGTTTGCCGCCAATCAAAAAGTCTCAAGCGATGTCACTATTGGTGGTGGACTGGGTACTGAAATTGGTTTTGCTGCAGGTAAAGACGTAACCGTCAAAGACATCAATGTCACAACAGTTGGCGGCTCTCAGGAAGCTGTAGCTTTGATTGATGGTGCACTAAAGGCCGTTGATAGCCAACGCGCCTCGTTAGGTGCATTCCAGAACCGTTTCGGTCATGCCATCAGTAACCTTGATAACATCAATGAGAACGTCAACGCTTCTCGTAGTCGAATTAAGGATACTGATTATGCCCGTGAAACAACCCAAATGACGAAGTCGCAGATTTTGCAGCAAGCGAGTACGTCAGTTTTGGCACAGGCGAAGCAGTCACCATCTGCAGCTCTTAGTCTATTGGGTTAACCGATAGGCGAATGGAGCTTTGTGGGGAAAGCAGTGTTTTCACTGCCAACCTATGAGGTGGAAGGGAGATTGTTATGGAAATACCATCCTACACATCGAACATCCAGCCTTACGGCTCGCAAAGTGGCATTAAATTTGCTTCAGAAAACGATGGCGCGACACGCGCTTCCTCGAAACAAAATGAGGTGAATCGTACTGAACAGTTAAGAAATAGGCAAAACCAAAGCGTTGAAGCGGCAATCGAGCTTGCACAGCAACGAGAGCAGATCAACAAATCGGAAAGAGCCAAGATGGTAGAGCAGATGAATGAATTTATCTCATCTATCAACAAAGACTTAGCGTTTAGAGTCGATGAAGAATCAGGACGGGATGTTGTGACGATTTATGAAGCCAGTACTGGTGACATTATTCGTCAGATCCCGAACGAGGAAATGCTAGAGGTTTTGCGACGCCTTGCCAGACAAAAAGACCACAGTACAGGTTTATTGGTTGCTAAGGTGTAATCGTAGTTTTTGAGGTGATTTAATGAGCTTAGGCCCGATGGGTATGAATACTGGCATGGATATCAATTCCTTGGTCAGCAAAATTGTCAATGCAGAGCGCGTTCCTAAGCAGCAACGTATTGATAATGAGCTTGGCCAAATTGATGCCAGTATCAGTGCCTACGGCCGGCTCAAAGAGTCGCTGGATACGATGAAAAATCTTATGACGAATTTTCGTCAGGAGAAGGCTTTCGCTTTGCGAAAAGTCGATACTACTGATGAAAATGTCGTCTCCGCGACAGCCACCACTGACGCAATAGCAGGTAAATATGCTATCGATGTGTTGCAGCTTGCACAGAGCCATAAAGTTGCCTCGGATGTTTTAGATAAAGAGGCAAAGTTTGGTCCTGGTAAGCTGCAGATTTCACTTGGTGATCAGAAGTTTGATGTTGATGTCCAAGCCAATTCAAAATTGATTGATATCGTTCGCGGTATCAACAGCACTAAAACCAATCCCGGGGTTCGTGCTTCGGTAATCAATGATGTTGAAGGGCCACGTTTGATTGTGGCCTCTAATCTATCTGGAAAAGATCATGACATTAAAATTAATGCTCAGTCTGATGCCGGAAATCCGCTCAAAAATCTAGAATACAAAACGCTGGAAGAACGCGTTAAAGATTTAGAAAAAGCACGCGCTGCGGCGCAACAAATCATTGCACCACTCACGCCAGCTCAACAAGCTATCGCTGCAAAAGTCGCCGAGAAAATAGGTGCGGCGGCACGCGAAGTTGACCAAAGTATGGCGAGTGGTGTTCAAGAAGTCGCCGGGCAAGTAGCTGCCGACGGTAAAGTTGCTAATGCTGCCGGTGAATTAACCGACGCCGCCGTCAAAGCTGCCGCCGCCGCCGGTGTTGCTGCCAATAAATATCTGAAACCGCAAGATCGTATTCCAGGGTGGACTGAAACCGCCTCTGGCACCTTGCTCGATTCCTACTATGAACCTGAGCCAGAGCTTGATGCAACTGCGTTAGAAAAAGCGCCAGATGTGCCCGGTTGGACCAATACCGCTTCTGGTACTTTGGTTGACTCCTATGTCACCCCCAAAGAAGCGCAAGCCAAGCTTGAACAGCAATTAGCAGCTGAAAAAGCCGCGGTTGCGGCGGCGGTGCGTAGTGGTGAACTGACGCCAGAGCAAGCCAAGCAGAAAGAGCGTGAAAAGCTTGACCCGCAAGAGCGTGAGTATTTAGATAAAGTGGACAAAGCAGATGCTGAGCTTAGAGCGGCACAAGCATCGTTTGACGCCTATCAAGGTATGACTCAAGTACAAGCAGGCCAAGATTCCGTGGTGGTTTTGGACGGTGTGGCGACCCTTTCTAGCAACAACAACGTGATTGAAGATGCGATTGAAGGGGTTGATTTGACCCTTAAAGGGCAAACGGCCAAAGGCAAACCACCGGCTGAAATTGGCATCGAATATGACCGCAAAACCGTGCGCGATGATATTGAACAATTTGTCGCGGCGTATAATCAGTTTTATCAGGTCTCTAAAGAACTTGGAGGCGTTGACCCTCGGACTGGCCAAGCAGGGCCACTGGCGGGTGACAGTATTGTGCGCAGTGCAGACTCCCGCCTACGTAGTGTTTTTTCGACTAGAATTGAGCAGGCTCCAGAAGAGATCAAAAGTCTGATTGAGTTTGGTATTACCACCACACGCCAAGGGACACTTGAAATTAACTACGACATGCTAGATCGCCAACTCAATAACAACTTTAATAAGCTAGGTGAGTTCTTTGGTGGAAACCAAGGATTTGCCAAACGGGTTGAAGATGCTATTCAGAGCATGACGGGGGTTACAGGGTCGATTCGCACACGCGAAAAAAGCTTAGTAGAACGCAACTACCGTGTGGCGGACGACCAAGCGGCACTTGATCGCCGCATGGACAGTTTGGAGAAGCGAACGCATTCTAAGTTTTCAGCAATGCAAGACGCGACCAGTAAAATGCAGAACCAATTAGCTGGTATGATGAATGCGTTAGGCGGCTGATATGGAGCAGCAACTCGACCTTTTAAGTGATCTAGATCACCAAATAAGAGCAATGCTTGTCATTGATGAAATTAATACTGAAGAAATCAATCATCTTGTCGATAAAAGGGAACGGATATTGCAAAACTTACTGACGCATGCGTCAGAAAATCCACAGTTTGCAATGTCGAGCCAATGGCGAGAGGCTATTGATGAAACTAAACATCTTGTTGAACTGATGCAGTCAAAAACGGTCGAGATCGGTAGAACGCTCCAAAAATACCGACACGGTAATAAATCCGTTCAGCAATACAAAAAGTTTTTATAAGAGGAAGACTATGCGCGGTTCTTTACAGGCATACAAAAAGGTATCAGTGGATAGCCAGCTCAGTGCGGCCTCGCCGCATAAAGTCGTACAAATGTTGATGGCGGGTGCCATTGAACGCCTTATTCAAGCAAAAGCAGCAATGCTACAGGGGAATATTCCAAGTAAGGGTGAACGCCTTGGTAAAGCATTGGATATCATTATTAGCTTACGCAGTTGCTTATCGATGAGTGATGGCGGGGATATTGCAAAAAATTTAGATCAGCTTTATGAATTTATGATCACTCAGATCACCGAAGCGAATCATCAAAATGACCCGCAACCACTGGATGATGTGATCGACATCATTCGAGAAATTAAATCAGCATGGGATCAAATCCCTCCTGAATACCACAATCTAACGGCAAGCGAAGTG